>JAGVJW010000210.1 GCA_020050895.1 bacterium
AAACATTGGGAGTCCGCCCGATGCCTGACCGTACCATTTTACATCAATGGTATGACTGCCAACAATGGGGGTACCGTTTTGTTCGAGGTATAACTGGACTGTTATCAACTGGGGAACCTGAGCATTCATCGGAATCATCGAAATGATGACAGCCATGATGGTTGCTATAGATTGTAAACACAGGGAACTTCCAATTGAACGAACAGGCGATGGGAGTCGGGCAAGCATATATGCCAGACGTGTATCAGGTGTTGTACTGCGTGACGAATTCTACAATTATTTCATCACCAATAGTTCGGCATCCAGTGAATCTTCTGGTACATGCAGGACTTTTTCCAATCTCGGTCTCATCATTCTGATGAGCTCACGATTTATTGAATCTGCCGTTGTTTTGGGTGTTTTTGTAAGGACTGCCAGTATCGTGTTTCGTGCCCATGTGTATGATGCCCGCGTTTGCATGTGAGAATTCATCAATTCCGTAGCATTCTTGCGAATCGTGATCGCGGATGAACCGATGCGGGAAAGTGAATCGAGTGCCTCCCATATTCTTAGACAGACGTGGACTTGGGCAATTCGTAATAAGCCGTCGGCGGGTGGACTATAATCTTTTTTATTTATCAACAATGCATCAACATCATTCCCGGAAATAGGAGATGGCCCCATGGACATCTGTGCTTCCGTTAAAAATCTATTGACTGCGTACACAAGAAACATCAGTGAAGCGAGAACAATCATCGCAAACACCCACCTAAGCCATCTGCGATGCTTAGACATCTACCATTGTCCGATCTTCAAAAAGAGCCTCTACAAATGCTATCGGGTCGAATACCTGCAAGTCGTCGATTTTCTCTCCAACACCGATATACCGTACCGGTACATTCAGAGAGGCAGCAATTGCCAACACTGCACCTCCCTTCGCAGTTCCATCGAGCTTGGTTAGGATAATTCCCGTTAGTGGTGCAACCTTTGTGAATTCCCTTGCTTGCTGCAACGCGTTCTGACCAGTAGTAGCATCAAGAACAAGAAAAACTTCGTCGGGTGCTTCCGGTTTTACTTTCTTCATCACTCTACCAATTTTTCCCAATTCTTGCATTAGACCCTGTTTGTTGTGAAGGCGTCCTGCTGTGTCGATAATAACGACATCTACATTTCGTGCCATGGCTGCATTCAATGCATCAAACACCACCGCTGCAGGATCGGCTCCCTGCTTTTGCTGTACAATGTCAACTCCAGCGCGTTGTGCCCAGATTTCCAGTTGTTCATTGGCAGCAGCACGGAAGGTGTCGGCAGCTCCGATAATAACAGAGCGGCCTGCCTGCCGGTAGTTGTATGCAAGCTTCCCAATAGTTGTTGTCTTTCCAACACCATTTACTCCGATCACCAGAATTACAAGTGGCTTTTTATTATCGGCAATAACAAAGTGTCGGTCATTATGCGATGAAGGAGATTCTGTCAGCATTGATGCTATTACATCTTTCAGGATTGTGATGATGCCGTCTGCATCCTCAATCTTGTCCAGACGCACTCTCTCCTTAAGCCGACTAATGATTTGCTCCGATGTTGCAACACCAACATCGGAAGAAATGAGAATCTCTTCTATTTCACCCAGTAGAGAAGCGTCTATTCTTCGTCCGGCAAATAAAGCCTTCCGAAGCTTGCTCACAAACGAGTCTCGGGTCTTTGCAAGCCCCTCTGTTAACCTTTCGAACGAAAGTTTCTCAGAGAGATCGGTGATCGTCTTCTTAAATCTGTCGAATAATCCCATAAAATCTCGTGCCGTATTGCCACAAAGATACCGCCGTAAGGATGGCACTCAGGATAATGCTTATGTCAAGAACAACTGTCAATTCTGCCATGGCTGCAATACCGGCAAGGGATATTGCTCCTACTGCAAGTTTGCCGCTCATAAGGGAGGGAGGTACTATGGTTATGCGACGTCGCAGATACGCTCCGAACACGAGTATCACAATGTCTCTTGCCAATACCATACCAACGAACCAGAGAGGAAGCAGACCCTTAATTACGAGGATTACTACAACGGCACCCACCAGAATCTTATCGGCAATCGGATCGATAATCTTACCCCACTCACTCACAGTATTAGTTGCCCTCGCTGCATATCCGTCGAACCAATCCGATGCGGCAGCAACAAGCGATAAACATAAGGCTAGCCACCGTGAGTCCTGCACTAATGCAATCACAATTGGTACCGTGAGGGTGAGCCGTGCTAGGCTCACGATGTTCGACAAGGTCCAGAAGCGTTCACTCGCCCGAATCAGTTGCACGGGAACCCCTTATGATAAAGAATATTATCAACGATGTTGTTAACCCTGTAATCATGGGTTCAATGCCGAAACTCCACAATGCGTTTACGAAGAACGTCGAAAGTGCCACGCACGACGGTACAACAATCCACAGCAAGGCAAGCGTTCCAAATCTGCTGACTTGCTTTGCAACGTTAGGCTTTCGGACTGCAACATAGATGGGTAGCAAGAGTGCTGGTACGGTGATAGATGCTGCCTTGTAAATGAGATCGACGATGCTTGGTATCGCCAGCGCCGCCATAACGCCTATTACACCGGTTGCTGCCAGTCCAATTAATAGGGACCTGCGTGAATGCCCTTTCCGTCGAATCGAGTCAATAATATCGTGACCAATAGTTGTTGCGCTCACGAGTGCATAACCATCTAACGTAGACATGATGACGGCAAAAATACCTGCAACAAATAGCCCCTTCCATGCCATTGGCAAAACATTATTTGCAATGTTTAGGAATGTTTCGGCAGAGTTGGAAGCTTGTGCATACGAGATTGCATACAAGCCAATCAGTAATTGAATGCCGTCGAAAATCATCCAAGCTGCCACGCTTATCATCAATCCCTTTCGCGCAACAGCAGGTGTGGTGGCAGCAGCAGAACGTACGTGAAAGTTTGGATCGACAAACGTTTGTAGGGCAATGAGAAACCACACTGCAATTACTTGCCAGTCAAGCGGTCCAGGAATGCCTTGCTGAAGCGTTGGCACATGCTGCCACATCTCTCCAATACTGCCCAGCCGAATAATGCACCATACTGCCAATGCACCAAAACCTGCAAACATGATAATCAGTTGAGCCACGTTTGCCCTTACGTCGCTGGCTAAGCCCCCCTTTGCAACTATTATCAGCGAGACGAATGATCCTGCTATCACTCCAGCAGGTACAGGCATTCCCGAAATGTTGTGAAGCAGCAAACCAATTGAAAGCATGAAGGGAGCAGGTATCGATATAAATAGCATGGCGATGGCTGCAGCATAACCCGGACCTACGCCAAATGCACGGCTTATTAAATGCGGTATCGAGACTGCTTCGTTTTTGCGCAATCTCTTGGATAATAAAAATGCATATATAATGGCTGTAACGTAATACGGTATTCCCATACAAAGGATAAATACAACACCATATCGAGCAATGAACTCACCGGCACCTAGAACAGATCCATACCACGTAGCCGTCAAGGAAGCCGCAAAGAGAGGAGCCGTCAGCTTCCTGCCAGCAAGGATATAGTCTGTTGGCGACATCGCGCGCATCTTCACGTTTTCTCTGGTGCGCTTGCTCCTTACTGCTGATATCCCGACCACCATGGTTGCCGCAACTGAGATTGCGAGAATTACAATGTCGATCAGAGCAAGCGTCATGAGTTGATTACTTCAAACCATCAAACAAGGGCGGCACAGTTATGCGCGATAAAAACGATACCCGATGAATTTCACACGGTCCATACTTGATAATTGCACTACGGTGAAAGACAGTCGCATATCCTTTGTGATTACGAAATGAATAATTCGGCCATTGCACATCGGCAACATCCGTCATCCACGCGTCGCGTTCAGTCTTCGCCAGTATCGATGCGGCGCCAATAGAGATGCATTGAGCGTCACCTCCAACGATGCAGGTGTGTGGTATTCTGTGTGGTCTGAATCTGTTGCCGTCTACAAAAAGATGTAGTTTATCGATGGCAATTTGAAGGTTAGTAATTTTATTGACTACGTCGTTCACCGATGCATGCATGGCATCATATGTGGCTTGAAGAATATTTATCCGATCGATACTGGAATTATCAACAAAACCTACAGACCAGGCAATGGCTTTAGATTTGATTATTAGCGACAACTCAGTTCTGACGTTTGCAGTCAGCACCTTAGAATCTGCAATGCCGGCGGGAAGATCTGTGGGATTTAGCACTACGGCTGCCGCAACAACAGGACCCGCAAGTGCTCCCCGGCCAACTTCGTCAACTCCAACGATTAACCCGCCTTTATTCCAACGGCTTACCTCGATGTTGCTCATCCTATCAGATGTAAGAACTCTGCCCTGAGAGTTGGATTTTTTGCCAACTCACCGCGCATGACGCTTGTGACCATCACGCTGTCTTCGTGTGCCTCAACTCCCCGTGCAATCATGCAATAGTGTTTGGCAGAAATAACCACTCCTACGGCGATCGGATCCAACAGACGTTCTATGCAATCTGCAATCTGCTCACCCAGTTCTTCCTGAATTTGTCCGCGTCGGGAGTACCACTCCACCAGCCGCGTAAATTTTGAGAGGCCAATAACCTTGTCTCGGGGTACATACCCAATTGCACAATGCCCCGAAATTGGCTGCCAGTGGTGGGAACACAAACTCATAACCTTAATGTGTTTTGAAACCACCAATTCATCAACATTTTTACGATTAGGAAAAACCGTTACTCTCGGAAGGGGCGTGTATCTGCCAATAAACAGCTCGTTGACGAGCATACTTGACAGCCTGTACGGCGTATCTGCTGAATTTGGATCGTTTCTGTCGATGCGAAGCACATCGAAGATTTCTGAAAATTTCTGCTCAACGGTCGCTAGCATTATTTCCCGTTCTTTATCGGGTACCGAAATGTTGCCATTGGAGTCGAACATCTGGTGGCCATGTACATTTACCGTGGGGAATGCCAAACCCTCCCGCATAAAGTGATGTTCAAGTTCATCTTCGTCGAGGTCAATTAGTTTCGAGCTCATACTATGATAGGTGTATTTGTTTGTGATTGACGCGAAACATCGAATACCGGAATTGTAACCGGTTCTCCAAAATATTCAGCAACATTCTGTTCCGACTCCCACAACTTAACTGAGTGAAGCGAGCCGACTGGCAACACGCGCTCAAGTTCTCTCCAAAACAGCACGCAGAGATTTTCCACCGTTGGTATTATGCCTTGCAGAAAGCCGACATCATAATTTAAGTGCTTGTGGTCAACCTTGTCGATGACAACGGTCTCCATGATTGCCTTCAGCTTTTTTAAGTCGATTACGTATCCAGTTTCAGCGTCTGGCAAGCCCCTTACCGTTACATCTAGCCGGTAATTGTGTCCATGCCCAAGAAGATTGTTGCACTTATCAAAAACTTCGATGTTGCGCTCATCTGAAAAGGTTGGGTTGAACAATCGGTGCGATGCTGAAAACGTCGCGGAACGTGTGACGTAGATCATGATAGTACTTTTGTGATGATAGAACAGTAACATACGATGATACCGCTACTAGCTTTAATTGTTCTGCTGAATAACAGCTCAGGTTCAGATCCGGCCATTCGTGATTTGGGCATTGGCGTTAAGACGATGAAGGTCAGCGGCACATTTTCGACCTCAGGAGATCAGAATCTCAGTGGACTGCCTTTTTCGGCATTGATGGACACCAGCGATGCCTTCAGGCTAACAATTGGAGGTCCGTTCGGCATTACTACGGCACGAATGTGGGCAGAACGCGACACGTTCGTCTTTGTCAATTACCTGATGCAAGAAGCTCACGAAGGTAGGCCCGATGCAAAGTCGCTGCAACGCGTCTTGCCCTTCCCTCTTCCCGCATCGTATTTGATGGCGTTGATGCGTGGAAAGGCTCCTGGCAATTCGGACCGGTTCTCACGTTCCGAACCCAGGACGGATGGATCAGTGCTCTTTGAGTATCACGATACGTCGGGTGTCGAATACCTACTCATAGACACCGTGCATTCACTCATCAGGCAATATCAGCGAAAGGGGCTAAGTGGTGAGATTCAACTTGACGTTGCATTTAAAGATGTTAGTGAAGTTAGCAGTGTGCAATTGGCGCATGTGATTGATATTAGCGTCCAGGATAAGCATCAGACAGCATCGTTCAGAATAGAGCACATCACCATAAACGAACCAATACAAGAACGTTTGATGGTTGACATTCCTCCAACGTTTGTGCGCACGTCGTACCGTTAATGCCAAGCGGACAGATCAATCGTATCGTTATTTACATAGTTGTCCTGCTCATCAGTACGCCACCACTCTTGTGTGTTGACGATTCGGTGCAAGTATCGGCAGGGAAAAGTGATATAGATACAATTATCGTAGTGTCGGCCACAGACAGTGTTCACTTCAACGTCAAGCGAAAAACGATGCGACTGCGAGGAGACGCAGTTGTAACGTACAAGCAACAAGTCATCGAAGCCGAAGTTATTGAAATGGACTTCGCCTCATCCACGCTCACTGCCGAAGGAGCGCAGGATTCAACGGGCAGGATTGCAGGATTCCCTGTCTTTAAGGACAAGGGCGAAGAGTTTGCCGGTGAGTCCATGATCTACAATTTCTCCACTGGAAGGGGGCGCGTAAAATTTGGGGAAACGAGTATCGAAGGGGGCTTCTACTACGGGTCTCGAATAAAGCGCACCGATGAAAAAACAGCGTTTGTGGAAGATGGATGCTTTACCACGTGCGATGCTCCTCGACCACACTTCTTTTTCAATGCTCCGAAAATGAAGGTTATAGCCGACGATAAGGTATTTCTCGATCCAACCATCGTTTATGTGGAGGATATTCCCCTGTTCGCTCTCCCGATTGGTTTATTCTTTGATGCACGGAAGGGCCGGCGATCAGGTTTAATCATGCCCAATCCACTGGTTACAAACGATCGCGGCATCGTGCTTCAAAATATTGGCTACTACTATGCTGCGAGCGACTACTTCGATACTCAGCTAACAGCCGATCTTCTTTCGAAGGGTGGTTTTACTGCATATTCAGAGTCGCAATATGTTATCCGCGACAAGCTTAATGGAAGGGCGAAGATTACGTTCGGGTATACCAGAAGAAATGTTGAAGATCCATATGCAAGAAATTTTGCATTCGATGCAAAGCATCAACAGCAACTTGGACCCAATGAATCCATAGCTGCCGATTTACTGTTCACTTCTCAAAATGTTTATCAAAACACTTCAACTAATCCAATAGACAGAATTCGTCAGAACGCTCGTTCGAACGCTTCCTATCAGCGAACATTTTACAACGGCATGACGTTCAATTTTGGTTTTACGCGGGACCAGAACATGATTAATGGATCGGTCAGCACTGTTCCAGTCGCATCGTTTGGCATTCCGCAATTCTATCCTTTGAGGGCTGTTATCGATGGCGAAAGCTGGATGCGAGATTTGACGTTTGTCTTCCGCTCCACAGGTAGATATGCCTACTCTTCTCAGCGAGATGCCGACACAGTTGACTTTACCGTTACCGAGAATTCCGTTATTGAGCATCGTCCGGGAATTACGGTAACACCCAAACTCGGAAATTTTACATTCCAGCCAACTATCTCGTACTCGGAAAACTGGTGGTTCCAGCGATACACCAAGTCACTCGATACAACAGACACTATTGCCAAGGAAGTTTCTGTACGCGAACCAGGATTCTTTCGTGAGTACACTTATTCCTACGGAATGAGTGCCAGCACATTTTTGTATGGCATGCTCTATCCCAATGCCCTGGGTATTAGTGCGTTCAGGCACACACTGCAACCAATCATTGGGTTTCAGTATTTGCCTGATCAGAGCGACCCTTCAAACGGCTTTTATGGAGAGTACATAGGTGCCACAGGTAAAACTGTGAGGTACAATCGTTTTGGCTCGAGCAGCATTGCCTCCAGTTCTAAAAAATATTTAGTAACGATGGGACTTACGAACAAGTTCAGCATAAAACCAACGCAGGCAGATTCCGATACAGTTGCCGCAAAACCCATCGACCTGGTGACGTTCAATATCAATTCCAGCTATAATCTCGCTGCTGATTCCATGAAGCTCGCACCATTGCGCTTCGATCTCCGGACTCCCGTCCTGAATGTAATTAGTTTTAACTTAACAGGAACGTTCAACCCATACGATCAGGCGAAGGTAGAAAATGAAATAACAGGACGTTTAGAGTGGCGCGATATCGGAACGTCTATGATTGAAGCAGGTAAGGGGCTGGGTCGCTTCACTAATTTGGCTGTTCAGGTCGGAACATCATTTTCGTCCAAAGGAGTTTCATTCGATCGCTCGACGATTGTAACCGACACTGTGAAGAAAGATAGCTCAAAGGAAGATTTGCGAAGTCGGTTTAGCAGACGGCTCAATCTCCGCGAAGAAGAAGTCGACCTTTTCGCCGATCATACTCCAGGGTGGTCGCCAGTAATCATACCTTGGGAAGTCTCTCTTGATTTTACCTATAACTATGCAAAACCGAATCCCGACGTATTTACTCAAACCTTGCTCATGCGCTTTCGTGGGTCGGCTACGCTAACACAAACACTCTCGATGAATGCCGTCGGAGTTGTAGACATCATCAACTTCAAACTGAACACACCAATTATTGATATTACCAAACGTATCCACTGTTGGAATCTTACGCTTAACTGGGTCCCTCTTGGTGTGAACCAGGGATTTTACCTCCGATTTTCGGTAGCGGCGCCTCAACTTAGGGGAGTGGAGTTCGTTAAACAAAACACACCCGTATACCGATAGATTCCCTTTGATTCCAGTGTCTGTTAGCAGTAGATCGTAAATTTGTTTTTTGCTGAAAGTAATTCGTGTTATGTGTGGAATTGTAGGATACATCGGGAATCGTCAAGCGTCGCCGATCATCATCAGCGGATTGAGAAGACTCGAATACAGAGGCTATGATTCAGCCGGTGTATGTGTTGTTGACGCTGAGAAATTAAAAATCAATAAGAAGGCTGGAAAGGTTGCCGATCTTGAAAATGGATTCGACCTGACGGCACTGAAGGGCACGCTGGGAGTTGGACACACCAGGTGGGCTACGCATGGAGTACCGAACGATGTAAATGCCCATCCTCATACAGATATGAGCGGCTCGATTGCTCTCATACACAATGGCATCATTGAGAATTACCTAACAATCCGCAAGAAACTTGTTAATGCCGGATACACATTTCGCTCTGAAACAGATTCGGAAGTGCTTGCCGTGTTTATTGGGATGTTGTACGACTCGACGGGCGATCTTGAGACGGCCGTGCGTACGGCTCTTTCAGAAGTCGAGGGTACGTTCGGCATCGTTGTTGTAAGCTCGCACGATCCGGATCTTCTCATCGCTGCGCGCCGAGGAAGCCCCCTTATACTAGGTGTCGGTACCGATGAATACATTGTTGCTTCGGATGCTGCAGCTATTATTGCACATACAAGACAGGTGATATATCTGCAGGAAAATGAGATGGCTATTGTTCGGCGCAGTGGCTACGTAACAAAGACCATTCATAACGAAGAGACATCGGGAAATATCGAAGAAATTTCATTCGAACTGGATCAAATTGAAAAGGGCGGATTCCCCCATTTCATGCTTAAAGAAATTTATGAACAACCGATAACGTTCAGGGACGGGTTTCGCGGCCGACTTCGCATTGATGAAGGTAATGTTCGGTTAGGGGGCTTGTCGAAAGTGTATGAGCAGCTCAGCACTGTAAAACGCATTATCATCACTGCCTGCGGTACCAGTTGGCATGCGGCACTTGTTGGAGAGTATCTCATCGAGCAGCTTGCCCGAATTCCGGTAGAAGTTGAGTATGCCAGTGAGTTCCGCTATCGGAATCCAATTATTAATCCCGATGATGTTGTTATTGCAATTTCTCAGAGCGGCGAGACCGCCGATACTCTTGCGGCAATTCGTGAAGCGAAAGCAAGGGGCGCAACAGTGCTGGGAATGGTGAATGTAGTTGGGTCGTCTATCGCCAGGGAAACCGATGCCGGTGTTTACTTGCATGCAGGCCCGGAGATTGGCGTTGCTTCCACGAAGGCGTTTACCTCGCAACTGTGCATTCTCACGCAATTCGCTGTGTTCCTCGGACGTATGCGTCACCTTTCAGCAGACGCTGGCAGGGAGATTGCCCAGGGCTTGGCTGAGATTCCTGATCACATACAGACTATTCTCGACCAGTCTGAATCAATACGGCATATTGCCCAACAGTATTCCGGCGTATCCAACTTCTTGTATTTAGGGAGAGGGTACAACTTCCCCGTTGCGTTGGAAGGCGCTCTAAAACTTAAAGAAATTTCATATATCCATGCCGAAGGGTATCCTGCCGCAGAGATGAAGCACGGCCCCATTGCGCTGATTGATGAAAACATGCCCGTGGTATTCATTGCACCCAAGGATGAGATCTACGATAAGGTCCGTTCAAACATCGAAGAAGTGCGAGCCCGCAACGGACAGGTGATTGCGATTGCAAGTACGCGCGACAGTAGAATCTCCGATGCTGCTAATCATGTGATCTATATTCCAGAGACCCTGCCAATGCTCACGCCAATCCTTGCATCGATACCACTGCAGTTGCTTGCTTATTACGTAGCCGTAGAACGGGGATGCAATGTAGACATGCCCAGAAATCTTGCTAAAAGCGTCACCGTGGAATAAACCATGACACATGGCGGGAACATCGATGCCATACTTGATGGGTTGATGCGCGGGGATCGACGTTCGCTTGCGCAATCGCTTTCACTGATTGAAAGCACGCACCTCTCTGATAAGGACGCTGCTGCATCGTTGCTCGAACGTATCGCACTGTGGCACAACAAACGGAAGGCCGAAGGCGTACCAACTCCATCGCGTCGAATCGGCATCACAGGGGCACCTGGCGTTGGCAAGAGCACACTCGTTGAGCAGTTCGGTCTGGATTTGATTGGAAGGGGGCATCGTATTGCAGTGTTGGCCGTAGACCCATCATCGCCTAAAACCGGTGGAAGTATTCTCGGCGACAAGGTGCGAATGCCCAAGCTTTCTGTTCATGATGCAGCTTTCGTCCGTCCGTCGCCATCAAAGCAGTCGTACAGCGGGACGTCGGATTCGACTCCCGACGCAATTCTGGTGTGCGAGGCAGCTGGTTTCGATACGGTGATTGTTGAGACTGTTGGTGTTGGACAGAGCGCAACGGAAACTGCCGACATTGTAGACCTCGTAGTTCTTCTAGTGATGCCATCATCGGGAGATGAAGTTCAGGGAATCAAGCGCGGTATCATGGAAGTTGCAGATGTGGTTGCAATAACGAAGATGGATCTGGATCCTACAGCGGCGAGTAAAACGTCGGCTATATATGCCTCAGCCTTAAGGCTGATGATGGCATCGAGAAGCGAATGGAAATCGCCCGTGATTTCAGTCAGCACAATATTATCTGACGGACTTACAGCTTTGCATGACGTAGTTGACCATTTTTTTTCGCCGCATCGGCGAACTGTAATTGAATCTGAACGAAATATCCAGCATCGGAGGTGCTTTGATGAGATGATGAAGAGATCGCTGACGCGTTTTCTGACTATGGACAGGGAACTATCCAATAAACTTGCACAGTTGTATGATCAGGTCAGCGATGGACTAATACCACCATCAGCCGCAGTTCACAAATTTCTGCAGCGCTTGAACATTATTGTTAAGGAAAAGTTATGAGAATCGACTTCACTAAAATGCAGGAAGCCATACGCTCCTCTGGCGCCGATGCCTGGGCCATTTACGACTTCCGCAAAACAAACGATCTTGCATGTTCTATGCTTGGCGTTTCAAACGACCACCATTGCACACGTCGGTGGATGGTAGTTGTTCCGGCACACGGCAAACCCCACAAGATTGTACATAAGATGGAGCAGGACCCACTAAATCACATTAAGATTGATGAAACACTGTATGCGAGGCATGAAGACTGGGAAAGTGCCATTCGCGAACTGACTGCCCCCTTCAAAAAGATTGCAATGGAGTACTCACCAAACAATGCAATTCCCGTTGTCTCCAAGGTCGACGCAGGAATCGTTGAGTTACTCAGGATGTTCGGGCACGACGTGGTGAGTTCTGGTGATATCGTACAAAAGTTTACTGCCGTTCTCTCGGAAGAACAATTGGCCGGCGCTGAAGTATCGGCAGGGCTTGTGCGTGATATTATTCACGGCGCGTTTGAATTGATTAGAAAGAAGTTGGCTGATGGTGTTCGAGTTACTGAATACGACGTTCAACGACATATTCTTAATGAATTCGAACGGCAGGAGTTAGTCACTGAAGCATTCCCCATTGTTGCCATTGGTCCCAATGCCTCGAAGCCACATTACGAGCCAACGATTTCAGATTCATCCGAGATTGAAATGAATCAAATCGTGTTAATTGATGCATGGGCTAAGCGTAAGGCACCAGGTGCCGTGTATGCCGATCTGACATGGGTAGCATATACAGGACGTGAAGTTCCCGATGACGTTGAGCATACGTTCAAACTCATTGTCAATGGTCGGGATGCTGCAATAGATCTAGTTAAAGAACGATTCAAAGAACATAAACCAGTATACGGTTACGAAGTTGATGATGTCTGCCGCACAGTAATAGAGGCAGGAGGCATGGGTAGCAATTACATTCATCGAACAGGCCATAACATCACAACAGAAATTCATGGTCCTGGCGTGAACATGGACAATTTCGAAACGCATGATACCCGCCAAATAATCCCGGGCATGACTTTCTCCATCGAACCAGGCATTTACATAGACAATGTTCTTGGTCTT
>JAGVJW010000222.1 GCA_020050895.1 bacterium
CAAAATCACAGTGGCAGCAGTTTTTCAACGAGCCTCGCTTTCAGCCGTCGATTCTTCAACAACATTACGTCGACTCTGGATTACTCGGAAAGAAATCGGACGGTGGATTTTACTGATTCCGAATGCTTGTCCCTACCATAGCATCGCGTTTTACAAAGAGCTTACGCCAGGATGGTTTTAGTCGGTTTACATCACTGGTTTCGCTGTTAAGTGTGGCCCTCGGTTGTCTGGCACTAGTTGTTTCAATCAGCATCTTGTCGGGTTACGAACAGTTGATACTTGATACGGCAACGCGATACACGTCGCATGTTGAGGTCCGCTCATGGAAGGAGGGCGGACTCGAAAACGTTTCTGAAACAATGGAACGTGTTAACAATATTGATCATGTTGTCCGCACCGACGCCATCACGATACGTGAAGTATTGGTCCGTTCACGTGCCGGCATCGACGGAGCAGCAATCCATGCACTTCCTGCTCAACGTGTTGCTGAACGTCTTTCGAATCTTGTAGTTGCTGGTTCCATATCAAATCAGGGATGCGTGGTGGGCAGCTTGCTTGCGCAGACGCTGGGTGTTTCACCCGGCGACACTGTAACCATCTATGCTGGGGACCGACGTGGAGGAAATATTACTCCGGTACTTTTTGCCGTAACCGTCACTGGGATATTTCAGACGGGAATGTATGAAGTAGATAACGCAACTATCGTGATGACGGACTCAATGCTTGCTGCTGCATTGCGTTTAGAAACTCTTGCAAGTCCAACATTGTTGGCGCTGACTGTCGACAATCCTGAACTAAACACACAGAATGTTATCAATTCTGTCAACGAAATCACAAAGGGTAGTGCCATGATCATTTCCTGGCGTGAGAGATTTTATTCGATATCATCGTGGATTGAACTCCAGAAGGAACCAATCCCAATAATTCTTGGCCTCATCGCTATCGTCGCCGCCTTCACAATAATATCAATGGTATTGGTTTCAATAATTCAGAAGACGAAATCAATTGCCATACTCACGGCTCTCGGCATGCCAATGAGTACAATCGTTTTGATCTTTGTTACCCGAGCACTCAGGTTAAGCAGTGTGGGGTCTGTAGCGGGCTCGCTCATTGCACTGGCATTCGCCTATGTACAAAACACATGGCATCTGATTTCGCTGGATGGAGCTGTTTACTATGTTTCAGTGCTCCCCATTTCACTTGATCCACTCCCATACGTTTTAATACCAATATTTTCGGTTACGCTGGCTGCACTTGCATCACTAATTCCAATAGCTGCGATTACTCGGGTAAAGCCTGCTTCGGCACTGCGGTTTTCTTAAACAGAAAATGATCAACACTGAATTTACCCGGTCCTATAAACAAAACGTAGGCAGATAGGATGAGAAATAATAAAGCCTTTTCCTTTGCAGGGAACGGAGCGCCGTAGAGATATAAGAAAGTGATGATGCTGAATAGCACAACAGAGGCGAATGCCATAGGCCTTGTAAAAAGGCCCACAACTAACATTATCCCTCCGGCAAATTCAATAAATACGGCTGCAAATGCCTGTAGATAAGGCAGTGGCCAGCCAATCTCTGCAATGTCTGCTACCACATTATCGAATTCTCCGAACACTTTCCGGCCACCATGATAAATCAACAAAACACCAAGTGCAATTCTGATGATAGTTGGCCACAACAACGCAACCCACTCAGAAGTCATCAATGATGCGATGTACTTTTTTGTGTCTGTCATACAAAATTCATAGACATAATAGAAGGAATAACGGATTCGTACACATCTTTAAGATCAGAGATAGGCGTTTCCACAAGTTCCTTAATTGCGAAGACTTTTCCACCTGTCCTGCCGAGTTCTATCATCGGCACCATTTCTTCATCGCAGACAGACTTCAGCTCTGTCAGAGCTGACTCAGGCAGCGACACAAGCACACGACTCTGCGCTTCGCCAAACAAGTTTGCTGCATTGTGTGCAAATGGAATTGCTGCCGTGATTCCAATTCCATGCAAAAACGTCATTTCGGCAAGTGCAACGAGCAGGCCCCCTTCGGCACAATCGTGAGCGCACGAGACAACTCCGTCGCGGATAAGGCGCAAAACAGATCGTTGAAGACGAGCTTCTTCGTCGGAGTCGATATACGGCGCTTCGCCAGTGATTCGCCCCTTAACAATCTTTAAATATTCAGAACCTCCAAGATTCTCTCGCTGCCATCCGATAAGAACAACAACCTCGCCCTCGGATGTAAATGAATTACCAACGGTACGATCAATGTTGTCAATCAACCCCAGCATACCAATGGTCGGTGTAGGAAAAATGGCGTGCTGTTGAGATTCGTTGTGAAAGCTTACGTTTCCGCCTGTAACCGGTGTGTTGAGTACTCTGCACATGTCGCCAATGCCACGCACAGCTTCGGCGAATTGCCAATACACTTCCGGATCGTATGGGTTACCAAAGTTCAGACAGTTAGTAACGGCAACTGGTTCGGCGCCTACACATATACAGTTGCGTGCAGCTTCGGCTACTGCAATTGCGCCACCGCGGTAGGGATCGAGATACGCATACCTGCTATTGCAATCGGTAGATACTGC
>JAGVJW010000223.1 GCA_020050895.1 bacterium
CGGCATCACTGAAGAATCTGTTAAACCAGTTATCAATGCCTCCGATGAAAAACTTTTGTGGGTTTCGGCCAAAACTGATGCCGCCACTGGTGCGCAGCGCAATACTGTACATGCCACCGAGAGAAATGTACTCTCTCACATCGGTCCTTGCAGTAACAAATGCCAACCCGTTGGAACCGATAGGTGGCGATGCTTCGAGCGTTAGATTGGCACGCGTCCCCTTTACAGGTGCCCAAAAGCCCCACACTCCATCGTCGAGAACATAGGATATACTGGGCACTGTTACAAATCTGTCGAGAGACGGCTGTGTGGGGTAATCGAGATTCTCTTTCGTCATCGCCTGAGATTGAACGCCAAGATCGATACGGGAATACCTGCTAAACGGAATCGTCATCCACCCCCTACCTCCGTATGTTCTCAGCCTGTATAAAACCTGTAAACCATTCTCTATGATATAGGTGTATCCTGCACTCTGAAATCCTGCAACATGGTAATCAATAATCTGCGGTTTGTAACTATATTGAAGATAAAAATTGCTATTTGCCAGATCCAGATATAAACTGAGCATCAGGTAGATCTCATGGTCGCCAAGCATGTCGGAAAACAGGAACTGCGCTGTTCCCTGTGCACCATACCAATTGCTGTAACCTGCCTGGCCTGTTGCTACGTCGGGCGTAAACGTTACCTTGTATTCCTTTGGGTTAAAATCAACCTTCGGCTTGTCATCGTCTGTTTTGCCTCGTTTTTCATCTGCACCAACAACATCTTCGTTGGGTGGCAGCATTGATTGGTCGGAGAAATCAATATCGAAACTCCCATAGCTCATGTCAGTTGAATCGGATGCTGGTCCACCGCCGATAATGCTTGCCAGTGAATTGATCTCGTCCATTTTTCTCTGACGAAACCTGGTAAATGGCAGAGAATCTTTTATCGGAAGGTCGAAAGGATACTTTAAAATGAACAGATCGTATCCAACTCGATTCTGCGAAGAGAATACGAGCTTGGTGCCATCTTTAGAAATTGAAATCTGGCTCACTTCCTGTAAGGAATTGGTTCTTGCCCGCAACTTGCGCGTGGTTAAGTCAAGTTCCCACAGGTTTCCAATACCGTTGTAGTCACCAACAAATAACACCGACTTGTTGTCAGGCGCAACGACGATCGAGTACTTGCCGATTTCAGGGTCGGTGGTAAGACGCTCAATGGTTTTGTCTGACACGTTTACACGGTACAAGTCTCGCATGGCAACGTCGTGCTCCCACATAAAATAATTCAGCGAAGTTTCAGTGCCGTTTATTAAACGGCCTCTATCCGAAATATAATAAATGTATTTATTATCAGGATCCCACACTGGTTCGAGGTCTGTGAAGATGTCGTTGGTAATCTGACTCAGCGATTTCGACTCCACATCGTAGACGTAAATATCGGATTGTATACTGCCTTTGGCTGCATCGAAGGCGATGTATTTTCCGTCGGACGACCACGAAACGCCACCAATCGTCTGGATGTCGAACGTCAGCGGCTCGTAATCACCTGTTCGTGCATCAATGAGGTACAAACCATCCTGCCCGCCAGCCTTGGCTCCAACAGCAAGCTTCGTTCCCTCGGGATTCCATGCAATTCCCGGCGTAAGAAAATTCAATTCTTCGAAGTCAGTTGCTCTGGCGCTTGTAGCAAGCTTCTCTACCTCCTTAGTGTTTAAGTCCATTACGTAGAGACCGAAAATGCCATCACCCCTGTCCGAAATAAAGGCGATGCGCTCACCATCCGGTGAGATAGCCGGTGAAGTGTTGTAAAAATTGTCTTCCTTCTGATGATTCGTCAGGCGTGTAGCCCAATCCTCGACATATTCGTATTTATCAACATCAGGAAAATAATATTTTTTAGTATCTTTTGCCCATTGTTCCGACATTTCCTCATACGTCATGCCAAAAGCAGCTTTGAACGTAAGGTTCACGTCGCCAAGCGTGCGGAAACGATTCAGAACTTCACCAACCTTACCGGGACCATATTTTTCTGCTACATACGACCAAAAGGCCTGTCCTCCGCGGTAGGCAAAGTATCCCGAAAGTTGGTTAAGCCCCTTTAAATATTCGCTTACGGCAACATCGCGCATAAACTGGTCTGTTTTCACATCAAGCCCACCAACGGCACTGTATTCAGCGAATCCCTCATTCATCCATAGCGGCAAAATGGCCTTAGCAGAATTGCTAATGAGAGACTGAATTGAACCTCCATAGAACATGTCGTTAATAACGGCATGAACAAGCTCGTGGTGAATTACATGCCTGAATTTTTCGTAGTCGCCTTCGTATGGAATAACGATGCGGTTCTTAAACAATTCCGTAACGCCACCAATGCCTTCGCTGAGAAACTCTTCGAGAACATTTGTTTGTTGAAACTGATTGTGAGAACCATAAACGATAAATACAATGCGTTTTGTTATGGAATACGAAAGGGTGCGTTCAATCTCTTTCAGCGCCTTTTCTGCCTCAAATGCAGTGTACTTTGCAGAGTATTCGCCACCCTGATGGAAATACACGTCGAAATTTTCCGACTGTATGTATTTCCATTCAAATGTTTGATACTGAACCTTGTTCTTGCCAAATGGCAATGACCCGGAAAACTGGGTATGAACCTGTCCTGTGGTGAGGATACCTACCAGAAGAAAAATGATTATGCGACGCATGCGATAGTGCAATGATACAAAGCAGGGACGCGACTTGGCATTGCTTGTTACCAGAGGCGAATAATTCCGGTGACGAGTAGAACCGGTTAATCTTGGAAGTGTTTAATCTTGCCTGTCCGGTTCGCGTTCTGTTTCAGCAGGCCTGCGTTTCTTTTTAACGGTATATACTTTCAGCGCTTCCTGAGCTGCATTTTGTTCGGCATCCTTCTTGTTTTTTCCGCTACCTGTACCAACTTTTTTATCTGCAACAAAAACTTCTACGGTAAAGAATTTCTCATGGTCGGGACCTTCTTCACGAACAACTACATATCGAGGTGTTCCGTAGCCTTTCGCCTGTGAGGTTTCCAGTAACAGGCTTTTATAGTTGGTATCGTGTACCAGACTCTCCTTTACCATGATGGGCAAAAGTTTATCAACAATAAACCTACGTACCTCTTCAAATCCCCTGTCGAGATACACTGCGGCAATGATGGCTTCGAGTGCATCGGCAAGCATGCTGTCGTTTCCTCGTTCCAAACTCTGGCGTGCACTGAAGCTTAAAAACAACAACTCATCAAGGCGAATTGCCTTGGCACAAATAGCAAGAGATTTTTTGTTGACGATCCATGATCGCATCTTCGTTAGCTCGCCTTCGAGAACTTGCTTGTGGTTATAAAACAAGTACTCTGCCGTTACCATTCCGAGAATTGAATCACCAAGGAATTCAAGGCGTTCATTTGAGCGATGATCGGGAGTATTAACAACCTGAAGGTAGGAGCGATGCGTTAGAGCTTGTTCATACGGAGCTGGATTGTGTATATCAACGCCGATCAGTTCTTCCAGCAGAGACACCCGTTCAGGTGTTAATGCTTCGCTCGAAGGAAAGAGTTCACGAAAAACTGCATTACTGACCGAACCTTTTGCCCCAGTCAACTTTAACAGGTTTGCGTAAAGCTGGCCAAATATATCTTTCACAAATACCTACTCTGTTCGCTACTCCGTAAATGCCTTAAAACAAAGCGTTGCGTTGTGACCACCAAAACCAAACGTGTTGCTCAAGGCCGACTTAATCGTTTTGTTCTTAGGAGCATTGGCAACATAATCGAGATCGCAATCAGGATCGGGATTGATTTGGTTGATGGTAGGGGGCGCTATTTGATGGTGAATTGCAAGTACTGTTGCAATTGCTTCCACAGCGCCTGCTGCGCCCAGCAGATGCCCCGTCATTGACTTAGTCGAGCTGACGCATAACGCATTCGCATGATCGGCAAACACTGTCTTAATTGCTGCCGACTCCGACTTGTCGTTAAACGGAGTCGACGTTCCGTGAGCGTTGATGTAGTCGATGTCTGTGGGTGCAAGGTGGGCATCTTCGATGGCAAGGCGCATTGAACGCACAGCGCCCTCGCCGCCTGGGGCAGGCTGTGTGATGTGGAACGCATCGTCCGTCAACCCGATGCCTGCAATCTCTGCATAGATCCTGGCGCCTCTGGCTGCCGCATGCTCAAGTGTTTCGAGAACGAGAATGCCGCCCCCTTCCCCCATCACGAAACCATCCCTGTCGCGGTCGAATGGCCTGCTCGCAGTAGCCGGATCGTTGTTACGTGTCGATAGTGCCTTCATGGCATTAAAGCCCCCAATTCCCATTGGGCAAACCACGGCTTCTGAGCCGCCCGCCAACATAACATCTGCCATTCCCCGCTGCATAAGCATATAGGCATCTGCTATCGAGTGGCTCGACGTGGCACAGGCTGAAACGGTAGCGTAGTTCGGACCCTTAAAACCATAGCGTATGGCAATGTGTCCGGCTGCGATATCGGAAATCAGCATCGGTACAAAGAACGGTGAGATCCTATCGGGCTTACCGTTGCGTTCATAGAGGTTCTGCTGCTGATGGTGATACGTCCACATCCCACCAATGCCAGACCCAAATACAACTCCGGTTCTTTCTTTGTTAACCACGTCGATGTCCAATCCGGAATCATCAAATGCCATTACCGCAGCCGACATCGCAAACTGCGTAAAGAGATCCATGCGTTGCACTTCCTTACGGGAAATGAACTGAAGAGGATCATACCCCTTTACCTCGCAGGCAAACTGCGTATCAAACTCCGTTGCATCGAAACGTGTAATGTTATCCGCACCGCTCACACCTCTGAGCATACCATTCCAGAACTCAGAGGCAGTATTTCCAATTGGGGTAACAGCGCCAATGCCCGTAATGACAATTCGCGGTGCGGCGTTCCATTGCATAGAAAGTTATTCAGTACTTATTACGATTGTTGCGATTCGATGTAAGAAATTGCCTCGGCGACGGTAGTGATCTTCTCGGCATCCGAATCGTCGATAGTTAGATTAAATGCACGCTCGAATTCCATAATAAGCTCTACGGTATCGAGCGAATCCGCATTAAGATCATTCGTGAACGACGCCTCAGGTTTTACCTGAGTCTCTTCAACACCGAGCTTGCTGACGATGATTTCAGTCACCTTTTGCGCTACGGTCGACATACTGTACCCTTCA
>JAGVJW010000267.1 GCA_020050895.1 bacterium
ATCGATGTCCGCCGCAAAGATGTCATCAAAGATGGTCAGGACATTGTTGGAAACCGCGTGCGCGCCAAGGTTGTGAAAAACAAGGTGGCGCCTCCATTCAAAGAAGCCGAATTTGACATCATGTACAACGAGGGCATCTCGCGTCTTGGCGATATGATAGACGTTGCCGTCGAAAGCGGAATCATCGCCAAGTCGGGATCGTGGTTCACGTTTAACGAAGAGCGCATACAAGGACGCGATGGGATGCGCAAACTTCTAACCGATGATGCTACCCTTCGCCGATCACTGGAAACGGCCGTTAGAGAGTTCTTAAAACTGCCGGCAGCGGCAACGTCTAACCAAAACGGAAACGGTAAGAAGTAATCGGTATCGCATTCTTATTGCTTTCGACTAAACACAGTGCCTACAATCACAGCCATCAAGCGAACTGTGCGTGATGCAAATCGGTGCAGTGTGTTTGTCGATGATCAGTTCTTTGTTGCAGTCTCCGTTGACGTAGTTACAGCCCTTAGTCTTCGCAAGGGAACAGAGCTTACTGCCGAATTATCCCAAACGCTTTCAGCAAGGGAACGGGAATTGCATTTAAAGCAAAAGTCATATCATTTTGCTTCATACAAACCCCGTAGCGAACGGAATGTCCGCGAGTTCCTGATAAAAAAGCACAATGCAACGAATGAAGAAGTTGATGGAATTATTGAATGGCTGAAATCGTTCAATATTGTTAACGATGTAGAGTTTGCACAACGCTTCCTGGATGCCGCACGCTCCCGAAAGCCCCTTTCAAGAATTGCTGCACAACAAAAACTGCTTGTAAAAGGAATCCCACCGTCAATCGTCGAAGAAGCCCTGATTACTATGTATGACGATGACGAAGAATTCTCCGCAGCTTTCTCTGTTGCGCAAAAAAAACTGAAATCACTCAGCAGTGATGCACACATCGCAGCAAAAAGGCTAACGCACTTCCTCTCGGGGCGCGGATACCGGTGGGAAACTATAAAACGTGTTCTTCAATCATTGAATCTTTCTACGTTCTTCCTCACCCTGTCTGCCTCAGTCCTTCTTCCTCTCTCCATCTGGTCTCTTCCTGATTCCACGTGCAATAAGAGCCGTCTGCCAGAAAGCGTAAACCGATTCCAAACGGTAACTCAGCCTGTAATTGCTCCGGATGGATCGTTGTATCTCGACAGGAAGCTGCATCCAGACAATACAGAGGGTCCCAATGATCCCGATGAAGTGTGTATTTGCCCTCTTCTTGGCAACGATCAATGGGGTGAACCAACACTTGCTAAGTTTACTACATTTAAACGGCCAGATGTACTGTTCAACTTTACAACCGATGGCTTGTCGGCGCTCGTCGTGGGTCCGTATTCTCATACATCGCCGCAGAAGAAGAGCTTTGCAATCCTGCATCGTAAGTCTGTAAAAAGTCCGTTTACCGATGTTAAACCTATTGACCTTCCCGGCATAGATTCACTTGGTCGGAATTTTTACGGTTACCTTACCGACGACAGAAAAATTTTAATACTGGCATTGGAGTTGGAAGGGGGCGTGGGAGACCTTGATTTGTACGTGTCTAATTTTCGTGGCAACAAGTGGACAAAACCTGTTCTTCTTTCGCCAAACATCAATACCCCTGCGTTCGAAGGAGCTCCATGGTTGAGTCACGATGGAGCAACACTTTATTACTCGAGCAGCGGCCATAAGGAAAGGCGTGGCAAGGCCGATCTCTTCATGGTCCGCTTCCGTCAGGGTTCATTGAATTGGGGATCGGAACCTTATGAAATCGATTTGGGTCCCGTGAATCTGGGTAGGTGCATCAACACCGTCGAAGACGAAACTTCGATTACACTTCGTGGCAGAGGCGATTCAGTATTGCTTACATCGTGGGATGAAGCGAGCGCCAGGCCAGGCATCTACACGGCAGTGCTCAGCAAGGAAACACGGCCATTACCATGGTGCCGGTTTACGGGAACCATTACCGATGCCATTACTGGCAACATAATAAATAGTGCAACAATATATATTTACGACACTGTATCAGAGAATCAGTTTTACGAAGCTGTGTACTACACCGATACTGCCACCGGTTCGTTTTCTATTGCCCTACCGTCTAATCGAAAGGTTCAGGTTATTACGACTGCCGATGGCTATGTATCGCATAAGCAGATCATCGGTGTTGGAGTCCTCGATTCTGCAGTAACGCTGCATCTAACAACAGAGTTGTTCAGCGTTAGGAAGCCCCTTTACTCAATATTTTTTGAAAGGGGGCAATACATTGTGTCTGAAGAACAGTCGCGCGGCATTGCCGAGTTTGCAAAGAAATACGATGTGCGTCAGATTGCGTTTGAAGTCAGCGGTTACACCGACAAACTTGGCACAACACCACTGAACCAAACTCTATCGTGGAAGCGTGCGCAGTCTGTAAGGGATTTGATCGTCGGTTCGGGAATCAATCCCGGACGTGTTGCTGCTACAGGAAGGGGTATCGAGGAATCCGCCAACGAAGGCATGGAGTCCGAAAATCCTCAAAGCCGACGCGTAGATGTGTTCGCTGCCGAGCCATCACAATGAGAGTTCCATTTCGGTTTCTGCCTTTCTTCCACCAATTCTCTGCTCAGTTATCACAGCGCTCCAATGAGCCGCAGAGTGCAGATAAATGGAAATCTCCAGCGGTGACTTTCTTTCATATCCTTCATCGCGCAGACCAGAACGCACAAGCACCTGGTCGCTGGTTATCATGATGCTTCGTTCCAGGTTGTAGCGATCCTTAAGTGAGAGGACAACTTCTTCGCCATTTGTGGGTAAGCGTAACAGATGTACCTTGACGCGTTGCCAGTTCTCCTGTGTTTCGAGGCTGATGTGCGACGTAAGGGCATTTGCATCGTGCATGCTTGCATGGCCAAAGACAACATCAAATCGTTTTGCGTTTGATGTTTCGTGCTCAACAGTTTCCTGTAATGGTATATCAAGATTTATAGATGGAATGATATTCATTTTATCAAATAATTTCTTCAACTTCTTTCTGAACATCTCATCGAACAGATGTTTATGCGGAGCTATGTGCTTCTCGTCGTACCACCAGAACCAGTCGGAGGCTTCTAAGCAGTGCCAAGTGCCAAGTTCTGAGTGCCAGGTTTCCGAAGCCGAGTGCCCAGTGCCTGGTGCCAAATGCCAGTCAGCAAGAGCTCTTACTTCATTAAGAAGAGACCAGGCACGGTTTTTAACGGGTGACCCTATCCACACATCGAACGTGCCGTTAATCCACGAACCTGCACAGACCGATTTGAGAACGTGGTGTAGCTTGTTCCGTGTAGGGCTGGCTGTTTCCGGCGTTGCTGCCCCTGTGTTCACAGCTTCGGCGCAGGTCAGGGTTTCATACTTATCATCATCGGTTAATCGCGAGAACAGAGTACGCAAAAACAGCTCTCCATTCCCCTCGTAAAATTCCCAGCAATTTTCTCCATCGAGAATAATTGGCACCACAGCAGATAACAGTGCCTGTTCACCCTTGTTATGTACTATCCGATTACGAATCTGCTCGAGTCTCGAAACGAAATTCTCTACAGCATCAGTAGCCTTCCACGTTGCGTACTCAAAGCCAATAGCATCACTCAAGGTATGGTCTCGAAATAACAATGCAATGGAGCCGGACGCTGTTGATACATTATAAACGAAGTATGCAGCCGTTGACTGCCATGCTGTGCCAAGTGAATTGCGTAAAACTGTTTCGTCGCTCGCAGTCCACACCACTCCATGCTGACGCATCACGTCAAGCGCCTGCATGCTTATGCTCCCCTCGGCTGGCCACATCCCCGTCGGACGGGTACCTGAACGTTGGTACCAATCTTCGATAGCAGATGCAACGTGCCAGTGAGCATCATTAACATTGCGGAACGGTGGGTTAGGAACCTGAATGTCGCGCCGGGCTTCCCGTGCCGAATCCGTATCACAAATAAGAGGTAGTATCGGGTGATAGTAAGGTGAAACGCTGACTTCAATTAAACCCTCACCGGACATCTGTGTAAGTTTTGATTGCACTTGTGTCATCGAATGCAGGTGTTGATTCATAACTGCAGTGAGATCCTCAGACGTATAGTCCCGCCCCTTATCGATCAATGCAGCTACTGCTGGTCTGCGTCGGGACACCGGGCCAACCCATGCAAGCTGCAGCAACACCATCACATCCAGCCAATCCTGGTCCGTAAAGTCATTCCATGCTTTGTTTGTGAGATCATCAAACAATTCATTATAACGTGGCAAGGGTTCAACCATCGTTTGCCGTTGAAGCGTTGCAGCCCATTGCGCAAGTTCCGCTTTTTGTTTGTGCGTTAATTCAGACGGACCAATTTCGCACAGTAGCTGAACTGGATCCTTTCGCCCCCTTCCATATTCATCCAATTGGTAGAGCAGGGACGGAACGACGTTAATCGTGTGTTTAAGGCGATAATCAGAAATGATATCGAGAAGGTCGAGATAATCCTTCGCTGCATGCAAGCGTACCCATGGCAGGAAGAATCCACCATCATCCGTATAATCTGGCTGATGTTGATGCCACAAAAAGCACAATCTGAGTGGCAGAGATTGCATCGGCACAATCTAGCGACAATCGCGGCACCAGAACAACACCCAATACTGAAACCCCTATATTCGTTGCCTGCGGGAGTAGCTCAGTTGGTAGAGCGTCAGCTTCCCAAGCTGAATGTCGCGGG
>JAGVJW010000074.1 GCA_020050895.1 bacterium
AAGACATCTGCAATATTGTTAATACCTACACCAACAGTTAAATCATTTGTCGCTCCAATTTCAAAAGATCGTGTCACGGCGGTATTCCATACAACATATCCTGCAACGTACTCATCTGGCCCATCCAAAACTTTCCTAGGGGGCTGACTCATCACAATGCCATTCTTATCGAGAGATTCATCGCCGTACTTACCAACTAATTGCGCTCGAATATTTGCACTCCACAAACGGGCTTGGTCTTCGAATTGAATCCTAATTGTTCCGCTATGAGCCGATCGGTTCCACAATCCGCCATAAGCTTCGCGCGTTAGGCGTTCGTTAATGGTGCCTGCCGTTCCCGCGTCTATTGCCTCGAGAACTTCCACATCATTTGCATCGAGAAATTGGTAGCTGGTAGAAAGACTATACGTTCCGGCTGAATTCGTAGACAATGCCATCGTAAAACTGAATTCAACTCCCTGTGTGTAAGCTCTTGTTAGATTTCGGTATGAGTATATGCTTCGATTGTCAATGGTACCGTAGAGATAGTACTCAATGAGATTATACAGGTTGTTTCTAAACAACCTTAGCGAGGCGTTGTATAAAATCGAAATATCTTCCGACAAGTCGCGCTGACCATCCTCATATCGAATACCGAGATCATACGATACACTCCGCTCAGCTTCCAGGGTGGAACCAAGGCGAGCCGCTCCAATCAGATCGTAACCGGCGCCGGGAAGTCTGTTGGAAAAATTTATGTAAAGCTGACGGAAGTCCGGAGCTTTAAAGCCCGTTCCAATTGCGCCGGATAGTCTGACGCGATCTCCCAGCTTCCACAGTACAGCAAATCGCGGACTGAGCGCCTGACCGTAAACATTGTTATTATCGAACCTGAGGCTTAGAACATAGGAGATCCAGTCGGTAGGCAAGCCCTCCCACTGTGCAAACCCAACACCTGTTCTGTACAAGGGCCTTTCACCGGAGCTGCCGGTATCTGCATAGCGGGTGCCAAAAATCTCATCATATAAAAACTCGCCCCCTAACGTCATCCTGTTAGCTTCGCCGAACAGCAAGTCATACTGGGCATAGGTGCGAACATTTCTTCGCGTTAAGTCGTCGAGTGCACTTCCGCTACCTTGCAATACATCGAAATTATAGCGTTCCTGATAAGACGAAGCGTAGGTGTTGAGCCTCAGACGTGCTCGGCCGGAAGTCCATTCAACGCCAGTGTTGGCAGAGAGATCCCATTGTTGTACACTGCCTGAATTTGTGGCAACCTGGCCCAGTACACTCTCAATAAAATCGCCACTTGATTCCGACCCGAACGCCCGCAGCCACGACAAGAGTTTCCAGTGCTTATCTATGCGCCAAAGTACCTTTGCCTGTGCTGTTCCATCCTGAAACCCGGCGTAAGGGAACTGTAGCGTGTCGTATTCAAGTGAAAACGACTGCGATTTTTTATAATCGATAAACGATGTTAGTTCTACGTTGGACGAACCGAAACCCGATTCAACGCGGATTTCCAACGGTCCGTGTGTTAAAGCTTGCATAAGCACATTACCGCCGAATCCCTCCCGAGGTGTTTCTGTAATTATGTTTATGACGCCTGCCAGGGCTTCGCTGCCGTACATGCTGGACATCGGACCCTTTACAACTTCAACACGGTCGATGTTGCCAACAGAAATTCTTGTTAAATCAATCACGCCTGCTATGCGGCCAATCACTGGCTGACCGTCGATGAGGATGAGGGTATAGTCGGGACCAAGTCCATTCATTTGAATACCCGACCGTATGCCCCCTTGCAAGAGCAATCCAGGTTGCTCTTTGAGCAAGTCACCGAGAGCAGTCATAGAAGTTGTCTTAATCTGCTGCTGATCTATTAGCTCGATCCTCACCGGCGAGTCCTTAAGACGAACAGCGTTTCTTGTACCTGTTACAACTACCTGTCGGGCCAATACGCTTCTAATGCTGTCAGACGTTCTGTGAGCAGTCAATGAGTCGGGTGTTTCTGACAACGCTTTCAGAGCAAACAAAGACAATGAAAACGTGCAGATAATAAATTGTGCAAGTATGTTACGCAACATCAAAAATTATAGCTATCAGGGCATCCAGGCTATTGGAAAGACATATCGTTGAGAAGGCGAGTCTACAATTACGTGATATAATCCACCGGCTGCTTGAGTCATATTAAGCGTGATGAGAACATCTGACTCTTCAGACCAGTTACGGATGCCAACATCCTCCCTGATTATGCGACCTTCCACCGAAACAATGCGAACAACAAACGATCCGGGCTCACCACCGGTAATCAATACGTCGATAACGTCTAATGAAGGTTTGGGTTGAACCAATACATTCGTTGGTGGGAAGAGCTTAAGCACACGTTGAGGCAGTCCACACCCAGTAATATAGAGCATTCCCGAAGTGGACTTAGGTGTGGGGCAAACAACATCTGTCCACTCAACTTCCTCCCACTCCAAGGTGCCAACGTCATCTTTCCCCAAAAGTGCTATTCCACGCACCTCAGTAATTTTCTGATGTTTTGTAACGATAAGTAAATTATTAAACGTCAGGTATGCACGGCGCTCACTGTTCCGCAATCCTGGAACAAGCGTACCCCGATCGGTACTTTGCGGGATAAACAAATCCGCTTGCGTAATCAGCGTGGCTTTCAGTTGCGAAACACGTAATGGCAGAAGATCTGGCGCCACATCAACATAAATTGGAATGCCTGCGTTCTGTTCACCCACAACTGCTGTTACGGATCCTGCAACAATCCGAACACTTGCAGTATCAATTACTGTTATTGTTAAATACTTTGTATCGGTGCATCCCAGCACATCAACCCCCACAACTTGATACACCGTAGTCACAAGTGGTGCTGCTATTGGGTTGGGGCTGGAAACATCACTCAAGCCATCAGGCGGATCCCATCGATATGATGCTGCACCTGTAGCAAGCAGTTCCACTTGTGAGCCAAAGCAAATACTTGTATCGCGTGAGAGTGTTAGATCGAGGTTTGATACGAACACTGTAACGGAATCGATAGCAATACATGAACCGTTTGCGGCTGTTAGCGTGTAGGTTGTGGTTGTCGCTGGAGAAGCAATCGGAGAGAGAGTAAATGGATCGCTTAACCCTGTTGCCGGACGCCACTCGTAGCGTGCTGCGCTTCCCGTAGAGGACAATCGAACGGCTTGCCCCTTACAGATCTCCATATCAGCACCTGCATCGATGAGGGGTGTAGGTGTAACTGAAATGGTGATTGTATCAAATGTTGAACACCCAGCATTTGTGCGTGCTTCGGCAATGTAGGAGGTTGTCACAGCTGGCGTTGCGATTACTACCCTTCCGGTATCGCTGCTAAGACCAGCTGACGGAGTCCACAGAATTGTTGGGGCATCTGTAGAGGCAGAGAGAGAGGTCGACATTCCCAAACACAGATCTGTGTTGGTTGATTGAATTTCGATACGCGAAGCAGGATTAACCTTGACTGTAATCGTACTCGTATCGGAACACGAACCAGTAGTGCCGATAACTCTGATAATCGATTCACTAAATAATATTACAACTGCGGAATCGCCGTCGGCTTGAATAATTCCGTTACCACTCCATGAATATGTCGTTGCGTTACCGCCTGCATGTAAAACGAAGCGTTCGCCGGAGCAGACAGCGGAAGAACCGGAAAGAGTTGTCTGTACAGATTCAACCACAGTTACTACAAGCGTGTCGGTAACAATGCAACTGTCGACTCGCATCGTAACCACATACGAAGTTGTTTGGATTGGCTTAGCTATCGGGTTCGCAATATTGGGATTGCTTAATCCTGTGGAGGGTGACCACTGATAGGAAACTGCGCCGGAAGCAGTCAGCATCACGGAATCGCCGTTACATACAAAGAGATCAGGTCCAACAGAAGGGCTGACAACGGCAACCACTACGAAAGCCGTATCAAGACAACCTTCAGCAGATGTTCCAATAACTCTGTATTGTGTTGTTGTTAGGGGGCTTGCAGTAGGTGTTGCAGAGATGGGGTTCGACAAACCGGCGGCAGGCGACCACACGTACGAATTTGCACCACTCGCTGTAAGCTTTACAGATCCTCCCTTACATATCCGTGAATTTCCAGAAACGGTAACCGTTGGGGGGAACATCACTCGCACCCATGAGGTTACGGTATCGCTTCCGTACAAGTTTGATATAATCAGTGTGACTGGAAATGAGCCGGCTGAATTGTAACAAATATTAGGAGAACGGTCCCGCGACGTCGAAGGACTTCCTCCAGGCGTCTGCCAATACCACGAATCAATAAATCCCTTGCTGTCATCTACGATGCGAATGCATTCGCCTATACAGGTCGACAATTCCTGAAGTCTGGCCGTGGGTATTCGGCAGATGGCATCGCCTGGTCTTACCGGTAACAGCATACTTCCGGGGAAGTTTGGAAGACCCGATCTGACTTCGCCAATCAGGACAACTGCGGAATCCTGCAAGCCTGGATTTGGCATCGAAGGTGTGTTGAAGCGAGCCAGAATGTTTGTGCCAGGGCGGCCAATATAGATCCGCGTATCAGGTCCAAGTTGTAGCGGCATCCACCCCTCTGAGTTTCCAAACCAGGCTACGGATTCCTTCGATGAGAGTATGACGTTTGGATCGTCAGAGTCAACAAACCACCTGTATATCGTTGTACCCTGTGCGGGAAATTCAGTCGTGACGGTTGTGTATACATACTTGTTATCGATGGAAAAAGACGCACCATAATGTGTGCCGACTCTGGTCCCGTTAAAGAGGTCGATCTGATCGTATACCACACCAGTTGCACGATCAACCGTAAATAGCAACGACAAGCCTGCAGATGAAGTGATGACAAGTTTTGAACCGTTTGGCGAAGTTTGCATCTGGCCGGCATCGCGAATATCGTAACCATTTTTAATAACTGATACCACTGGTATCTTTGTAATGCCGGTTGATGTAACGTGAAACGAAACGAATGCGGGGTAGCTTCGCTTTCGTGCTATGATCCACCAGCCGCCCCCTTCACAGTCGGGTGTGGCTGTTACATGCTCACTGATATCGTCTTCTAAAAGTTCATTTTTTACAACTACGTCGCCATACCCAATTTCGCGCCGCATATCAACTATCGAGTACTTAAGGCAAAAACATCTACCGTTTATGTTGCTCGACGTAATTGGTGCCGGGTTAACAACAATGTAACTAAATGTATTTCCTGGCATTGGAAGAATTAGGGCGCTTTGCGACGTCGATTTATCTCCATGCAATCCTGTGCCATTCGGCATTGGATTGTGTAGCCGGTTCCAAATTGTTACGCCATCGGTATAAAACAGCATTTCACCATTTGACAGGCGAGATATTGTTGCGCTGCCCTCAAAAGTATTGATCTGTCCACCTGTTAGAACTTCCGGATCGCCATTGAGAAAGGTTATTCCGGCGTTGGCGCCGAAGTACCAGTTCTTGGCAAGATTCTGTGCTTCGGCACGCTGCGCAATAACAAACAGACAGGTGCCGAAAATGCAAAGAACCACCCCGAGGCATATACGCCCCTTTCCCCCTGAATCATATAGGGTTACCTTTTGCACTACAATGATGGAAATTACACCAAAAGCCGACACATTCTCACCCGTATGTAACGTGATTTTTACGGAGGTGTGAACTAGCTATTGCCCTAGATTTGCCAAGGCACAAATGGTGTAAAAGGAACAGATGGAAAAGAAGATTTTGGTAGTGGACGACGAGCAGGACATCGTTGACCTCATCTCTTACAACCTGGGCAAGGAAGGCTACAAGGTTTTCACTGCATCGAATGGCACACAGGCTGTGGAAGTTGCTTCGGCAATACGTCCCGATCTGGTAATCCTTGACATCATGATGCCGGGTATGGATGGCTTCGAAGTGTGCCGTACTCTTCGTCGGAATACATCAACGCAGTCGGTTGCAATCATGTTTCTAACTGCTAAATCAGGGGAAATAGATCAGATACTCGGCCTGGAGCTAGGCGCTGACGACTATATTCAAAAACCAATCAGTCCGCGTGTTTTAATTGCGCGCGTGAAAACAATTTTGAGAAGGGGCACGGAAACGGTTCGAACGGAAACAATAGCTGCTCCGGAAATACTGCAGATCGGCG
>JAGVJW010000013.1 GCA_020050895.1 bacterium
ACACTTGCTCCTTCACCACAAGCTTTTTCCATGCTGAAGGGGGCTAACACAGACGGCAATGTAGTTGAGCTCGATGCCGCTTCGGATGAGTTTGTTGGCTTTGTTTACAAAGTGCAAGCAAACATGAACAAAGCACACCGCGACAGAATTTCCTTTGTTCGGATTGTAAGCGGAAAATTCGAGCGGGGTATGTCGGCCTTCCACCCGCGCACAGGTAAGGAAGTCAAGCTCAACTACCCATTCGAAATCTTCGGCAGGGAGCGCACGATTATCGACGAAGCATTTCCAGGCGACGTGATTGGACTAACGAATCCGGGATTATTCCGCGTGGGAGACACGATTACGGAAGGATCAATGTTGGACATACAGTCGTTCCCACGCTTTGCGCCGGAAATTTTTGCCAAGGTTCTTCCCGCAACGGGATCCTTCTCCAAGTCTTTCCGCAAAGGTGTTGAGCAACTAAGAGAAGAGGGTGTCATTCAAATCTTCAGCGAAATAAGTGGCAGCCCCATACCCCTTGTGGGAGTAGTTGGTGAATTGCAGTTAGAGCTTTTTGCGTGGAGGATGGAAAATGAATATGACGAAAAAATTAAGCTCGACCGGTTGCCATTCACACGTACACGCTGGATTATCGGAGATGCAAAACCAAAGACGTCTGTCCCCGTGGTGCTTGATGAACAGCAGCGTCCGGTTGCTCTCTTTAAAAGCGATTGGGAAATAGATTATACCATAGAGCGATCCAACGGTCTGATACTCTCAGACACACCACCGAACACTTGATGTCGCCCTAATAAAAATCTCCCGGCGTTTCTCCCGGCGTTTCTCCCGGCGTTTCTCCCGGCGTTTCTCCCGGCGTTTCTCCCGGCGTTTCTCCCGGCACCTCAAAACAGGGCGGTTTCATTCTGTCTGCAATTGATGTTGCGTATTGAATTCACTTAGCCTTTCGAACGCTCCAAGGATGAAGTTCGAGTTTACCGTAAGCTTTCCACTCACATCATCCGAGAAAAGCTCAACGTATGATATCAGGACATTAGTATTTGCGATTTGGATGAATACATACGGGGAGCCAACGAGGTCCGACGGTACTCCAAGCTTTTCAGGAACGGTTAAATCCACAAAGCGAAGTCTGTTAACATCATGAATCATGCGACGCAGAACAGGAAGTTCATTGTTCACATAACTCTTCTTAACTGATTTAGCAACAAGAATTAAATAGTTCCTTCCGAGAATCTCATGGGAAGCGAGAAAATCATCTAGAGCCGTAAGACATTTTGAACAAAAAACCTCTTTCACAAAAACGAGAATTTGTGGGCTGTTTACTGCGACACACATGGTGTCACTCAATAAGGTCGCTGATCGATAGGGAAAACATGTTACCGAACGATCATTCTGAGTCATGCAGCAGACAGATGCTGTACAAATCAGAATCAGAACAAGCTGGAATCTCATTTTAAACTCCGCAACTGTATGCTCAGTGAATACTGTGAAACTTTGGTTGCTTCCTCATTGTCCCGTGCCAATTCACTGTAAGAGTTGAATTCCGACCATCGTACGTTACAAGGCTCAATGGCAATAGCATAACCTGCGCGTATCGTCATGTGTTGCGAAAGCGGCGCTGCCAAAGCTGGTTTATCGTGCACAGATGGATTGACTGATGAAGTCAGCCCGCCTGGTGATACTATTCCACCAGCATATCGAAAATAGTAAAGCTTTGTAATGTTCCTCCCCTTATTTAATCCGGTATCATACTTTTCACCGTGAACGACGTCGATGACAAGTAACGAGTCGGTTGCAAAGCTGACCCTTCGTATTAGATCGTAGTTCTTGTAAAAAGCCCGGATGTGTTCAATTGCCGTTGCCGGAGTGGGCCGTCTCATCCAGTTGGTATCAGTTATATATCGTTGAAGTTTTTCTGAAATCTGAGTGTTGCAGATGTCGTTCAAACTATATGAGGTGATCCTGGCGCCGCGTGACTCAATTATTAAAGAGTCTCCAAGGCTCTTAACCCATGCTACCAAAGAACCTCTCAATGCCATGAACGATCGAGGTTGGAAGAGCCCCATAACCAAACCTAACGGCTCCTCAATCGGCCAGTACTCGACCGTAGTTTCTTTCTCATTTAAAGGAACATATCCATAGAATCCGCGGGATGTCCATCTCCCGAGTGGCGCATTACTTTCATCCAGTTTATCAGCGCCGAAGTACAGAGTATCATTTGTTACTTCTAGGTGAGTAGCACAAACGGGGAGCTCTATTATACGCGAGAGACGGGCGTTGTTTCTAAGCTGGTACACGAAGATATCCGTTGAAACAGCGATGTAGATAGTTGAGTCGCTGACCGTGACACTCGAGGGCTTATACCGACCCAGCGAATAACCTGCCTCCAAGGGCATCTCGAGATAGAAAGAACGCCAATCATTGATTGTTGATAGCGGATCGCGCCAGTAAAAAGCGACCATCGTGTCTGGATCGATGATACCATTTATGACAACAAACTCTTCTGAACCGCCATAGGTAAGATCTGGAAAAAAGTTGTCCGATTTTGTCGTAAGCAAGGTCTCAGCAAGAATGATATTCGCGTGTGTGTTTTCCTGAACCAATCCACCCCTTGCCGTACCAGTGGAGAACAAGGCGAATACAATCAGTCCAACAATCACACCGCTATCCAATTCGGGTAGACTGTGCGACCATGTATTCATCTCGCTCGTCACTTACTCTACAATCCAAATATTGGCGTCCAATTTGTTAGTACCTACGTTGAAGGTCCATGTATAATACCATGTGATACCATTGCGCACGGAGGACTCACTTCCAGAATAGATTCCGGCTGCTACCCTTTGATTTATAATAGCGCCGATATCGTTTGGAATTTCTCCAAATGTCGGATGAGACGACCACTCACATACTAAGGTACCACATCCCGAGCATGTTAGTACATGAACGTCTTCTCCGATAATGGGTTCGTTATCTTTTTGATCAACTGCTGAGAAACCTGGCTGATTACACGGTTGAGACTGCGACTGATTTTTCCTCCAAATTTCTCCGGTAGCGTTGTATGCATTAAAAGTATACAGAAGAACTGACAAGCCTAGAAAAGACCCAAACTTGAATATCGCAATATTCTCCTTCAAATTGAAAAATCGGAACATGTTAGAATGCATTGTACAAAAAAAAAATCCCAAATGAAATCTACATAAAGGTTCTCATTAGACCCGGAAGTGATCGGTTGCGATGAGGATGGTGAA
>JAGVJW010000009.1 GCA_020050895.1 bacterium
AATGATCTTGACTTTCGATGGATATAAGATGTGAGTTTGTTCGGTTCCAGGTGAATTCTCGATGGGAACATTTTCGATTTCCACCGTAGCTGTCTGCTGTATGTCGAGGCGGACCTTAACTGTCGAAGGCACAACATTCAACACCGTCATTAAGGAGTCGCTCATCAACACTTCTGCATCTACAGATTCGTAGAGGTCTTCGAGCGACAATTTTGTTGACGGCCACCGTTTAATGCCATCAATCACGTTTTTCGAGCCCCTTACCATCACAAACTCAGGATCGGGTCTTGGAGGTCTTACCATAATGAAGCCATCGCGTGTGGAGATGTTGGTGCGCAGTTCAACAGGAACACGTTTACTCGTCATGTCACCCGTCGACATTGTAATGTCAGTTGGAGTAACGGAAACAACGCGCACACTGCTCGGCATTGGAATCGATCGGATGATATCGTCCTTGTCTACATTGTAAACAGATTGACTATGTGGTCTCAGCATTGCAAGATCCATGCGGCATTCAATACGTTCACTCAGGTACTGCAGGTTAATAATCTGCAATCCGGTACCACGAATCCTGATAGTAACCGAACTGGGAATTGTTGAAAGAAGCGCTTGGTTTGGAGGTGGTTCTACGATAAGCGGAATCTCGACATCGTTTTCGTAAATGCGTGTGAGTGTAACATAACCCCACAGCACAGCAGCGAGGAGGATACAGCCAATCAGGATACCAAATTGTTGTTTTCTTCGAGCCATAACAGATCGTCGTCAGCCGGTGATTCACTTGGAGGTGAGTGCAGTTTAAGTGTAATCCTGTGTTTGAGTTCAATCAGACGTTGAAGTTGTAAGGCGATTCGCTGTGCCTCATCGAAATCATCAATAGCCTGTTGTTGTCGGGAAAGCAACTCTATTTCTTTCTGAAGCCCGTACTCTCGGAGCCGGAGAATGGAGTCGTGCACAAGTCTCCTGACGTCAAACTCCGGGACTTCAACTTCGAATTTTCGCCACACGATGCTAGGTTTAGTTGCAAGTGCAAGTAAGTCTTTCACTGCGTACCGCTCATCATCCGTTAGTGCCGGATCGCTCGCCAATTGTTGGGCTACATCATGGTGCTCCTGTTCTGCAATAGTAATCCGTTCGAATATTCGCTTGCCTGCGGTGGAGACAAATTGAGTGGCTTCGACACCAAAATGGTTTACAATCAGCGCCAGACCATGACTTTCGGTCAACGCAATTTTTATCAATTCTTTTTCGGATGGGAGCAGTCCAACTTCCGGAGTTGTGCGAACGTTGGAATTGTAGGGGGCAGGCAAGCTTGTCTGAGATGCTCTTGGCCGTGTTGTTTCGATGCCGAGCTGCTTGAGAAGATAGTGCTCCTCTATCTGAAATTCTAACGCCAACTCTTTTACCAGAAATGGTTTTCGCAACTCATCTGGGACACGAGATATCCATGAAAGGATAGTTTTCAACGCTTCTGTTTGTTTTACAGAATCGTTTAATGCACCTTCTTCGCGAAACCGACAGATTTGGTACTCCATCCATGGAGATGCAGAATCGATAAGGTCACGCAAATCCATCGCGCTGTTCTTGGCAAGGAATGAATCGGGGTCTTCACCAGAAGGAAGCAAGACGCATTTGACATCGAATCCTTCTGCAAGAGCACTCTCTATTCCACGCGACATTGCCTTCTGGCCAGCCGAATCAGCGTCGAAAATCAATACAACTGTGCCAGCCATGCGCTTAAGAATTCGCAGTTGTTCAACAGTAAGCGAAGTGCCCGACGATGCAACAGCCTGGCTGAATCCGTGTTGATGCATTGAAATAACATCTATCTGCCCCTCTACAATGAAGGCTGTGCGACGTTTTACGATCGATGGCTTTGCTATGTCGAGTCCATATAGAACGCGGCTCTTGTCAAAGACAATACCTTGTGGTGAGTTGATGTATTTGGGTGAGTCGGAGTCGGCTGTTATACTTCTGGCACTGAAACCAACAATGCGTCCAGCATCATCACGGATAGTAAACATGGCGCGACCTCGGAACCGATCGTAGACGCTTCCATCATCGCGACGAATAATCAAGCCTGCATCTTCGAGATGTTCGTCTGTGAATCCGCGGGCAGATAGGAATGTGTGGAGCGCATCCCAAGAAGCTGGCGCTGCACCTAATGTAAAAAGTTTTATTATCTCCGGGCTAAAACCCCTCGAGCTATAAAACGCACGCGCCGGAGCTCCATCCGAAGACTCAAGTGTATCGCAGAAAAACTGAGCAGCGTCGAGCAATGCTTTTCGTGCCACATCGCGCTTTGCACCAACTCCCGATTTATCATCATCGGTATCGTCGGGGATAACGATTCCCAACTGTGCTGCCAAATGCCGCACAGCATCGGGGAACGTTAAATGCAGGTGTTCTTCCACGAAGGTGATAACATTACCAGCTCTACCACAGCCAAAGCATTTGTATATGCCCCTTTCAACATTCACATTAAATGAAGGAGTCTTTTCTTTGTGAAAGGGGCACAGGCCAACGTAGTTTCTGCCTGACTTCCGCAATTGTACATAGGTGCCAATTACGCTCACGATGTTGGCTTGCGTCCGAATTGTTTCGATGGTATCGTCGGGTATTCTCACGGTGTCAAGTAATGCCCCAATCTACAACTGCTACAGAGGAAAGGTCCTTACAATTATCCACCAGCTGAGACAATGTAAGCTGCGACACTGGGTCAATGGCATCTGGTGCAATCTCTGCAGCAGGAACCAAGACAAATCTTCTCTCTCGAAATCTTGGATGCGGAATCTGTAACTCGTTACTTTCCAGAATCAGATCACCGAACAAAATGATATCGATATCTATTTCACGTTCGTGCCACTGCTTACGTTGAACCCGCCCCAACTGGATCTCAAGGGCCTTACATGCCTTGTGAATCTGAGCTGCCGCATGGTTGGTTGCACCGCGTATGCACAGATTCAAAAAAGATGCCTGTTCCAGAAAGCCAACGGGGGCAGTCTCATACATCGACGATGTGACGACCTCTGTTAAGATGCCGGAACGAATAGCTTCGACAGCATCGCGCAACGTCTGCCCCCTTGGC
>JAGVJW010000111.1 GCA_020050895.1 bacterium
GGTTCCTGCTTGTTGATGATTATTTGATTTAGATACCATTAATCTACAACGTAGCTCGGACCTCGTTTTAATTTTCAACTAGCTTTTGGGCAGTGCCCTTTAAAATGGCCAGCATGCATTTAATAACCATTGAATCAAGGTTTTCTCCTGAATCAGACGGAGTGATGATAATTGACCGCGATGCCTGCGGTCTCACGATTTCAAGATCGGTTCTGTCAATCGGTGATCCACTCCGGCAAATAATTCGAGTACCGTTCCTGTTTGATATCCGTGCCCTTATCTCATCTTCCATTTCAACCTTATCCTTGTCGGCAAGAATAACAACTGCGTTGTTGGGATGATACTCGTTTGCAATGATGAGCTCGTTAAGCAAGATGAAGATTTGATCCGACCAACCCAGCAAGATTGTGTGTCCCGTTAGTATGACGGGAGATTTCCCCTTCCTCAGTTTTTCTATCAGTGAATCAAAACTTGTTGTGATGATGCCTATCAACGTCGATAGCACGACAACACCCACCAGACTTGCAATCAGCAATAGCACTCTATAAGCCCAAACTCCCTCTTTGTACGAAACGCTTGTTGGATCGTACATATAGGCAAATACCGTCCACATGGTATCGATTACCGTCATATCGTTGCTAGGTACTGCTCCGGCAACAATGATGGCAATGGTAACTACGACAAGCGATACCACTACTGCCGCAGCCAGGAGTATTAGAAGAACTGAAGTTCCTCTTGATAGTTGGCAGTCAAGCCAAAATCTCCAGCGTTCGATCAGGCTATACTTTGACATTACACGAGTATACAAAAACACCCTCGTACTATGGAGCACGAGGGTGTCGGAGAGCCAACTGCCGGACTTGAACCGGCGACCTGTTCATTACGAATGAACTGCTCTACCAGCTGAGCTAAGTTGGCGCTATAGAACAACAAAATTACGGGTTGTCAGACAAACCTCGCAAGAACATCCAGATACCGCGACACATATTCCTTTATTTTCCGGCGTCGATATTGCATGATAAACCGAGGGTGTTCCAGGTAATGTATCTCCCGATATCGAATCACCGGCTGAATATTTCCTTCAACAAATCGCTTTAACGCACCGGTTCCCAGCACAACACATTTGTTGGTCGAGAGTCCGCACCGACCTTGTGTAATGATAGCGTCAGAAATAAAACTTACGATGCTGGCTGCCAGTGTACGATCATCATAAAAATTAATATTCTTGCCGTTTTTGACGAATCCCAAAGGACTGAGCGCAGAAAGATAGAACAGCGAGTAAAATTTTTCCGGTCCGCCAAACTCTTCGATAACCATTCCGATGTATTCTGCCGACAATTCACGTCTGCCACCAAGCGTAGTTGATATTCCAAGCTGATTGGCAACTGCAAATGGGTCGGTAAACGACAGCCCGGTTACTCCACCACCGAATCTTCCAGGATTAATACCCCATATCGGAATTCGCTGTGCGCAGTCGTTGTAATATTTATTACAAAATGCAGCAACAACATGCAGCACTTCCGGGTTGGTATACGGATTTAGTAGTTCGAAGTCGGAGGGTAGTTCAACATTAAATTCGAGCGACGTTAGGAACCTATAGATACACGTTCCAAATGTATCAGAAGCCATACACGTGTTGTGCCTTACTCCCAACATACTCCATAAAGTCCGTTTCTGTAAGGGGCCGACCACAAACACGCTGGATGATTTCTCGAGGATCCTCTGTGCGCCCATAATCGTGGATATTGAAGCGCAGCCAGTTCAGAATATCCGAAAAACTGCCATCTTCAATCTTGCGATCGATGTCTGGTATATCCTTACGCATCTGATTCCAAAGCATGGCTGCATAGAGTTTGCCGAGGGTATATGACGGGAAATACCCCATCAGTCCAATAGACCAGTGAACGTCTTGTAGGCATCCATCGGCATCACTCGGTACGTCGACTCCAAGAAGTTCTTTCATCGAGGCATTCCATGCTTCGGGAATGTCGGAAACAGACATTGACCCGTCTATCAACGCCTTTTCGAATTCAAACCGAAGAATGATGTGGAGGTTATACGTCAACTCATCCGCCTCTACGCGATTCAGTGATGGCTTAATTGAGTTGATGGCCTTGAAAAACAATGACACATCTTGGTTAGCCAGTTGATCGGGAAACGTTTGACGCAGCTGCGGGAATGCCCATCTCCAAAACTCTTCACTTCTTGCAATTACGTTTTCCCAAAAAAGCGATTGTGATTCATGAATTCCCATACTAGCCCCCTGACCAGAAGGCGTTCGCGACATTTCGGATGATATGCCCTGCTCATACATGCCGTGTCCAGCTTCATGGATTAGCCCAAACAGACATGATCGTAAATCATTCTCCCTGACTCGAGTTGTAAGTCTCACATCGGTGTTAGCAAAGGACGTACAAAATGGATGCGCTGAAAGGTCGACTCTTCCCGTTGAATCAGAGAAACCCAATTTGCCGATGATGTTCTGCGCCATTGAGAGTTGCCTGTCGCGTGGAAACGTCTTGTACAGAACTTCATCACTGACGCGAGCCTGAAGTGGACCGATCCTTGCAAGCACATCCATCGTTCCGGCCTTTAAACGACTAAAGACAGGAATCAACGCCGAAACCGTCATGCCGGGCTCGTAAACGTCGAGAAGTGCATCGTACAGATGCTCCGTAGGAGCCAAGCACAAAGCTTCCTCACGTTTTAGCTGGTACATGCGCTCGAGAAACGGCTTGAATAACCGGAAGTTGTTCTGCTGACGCGCCTTCTTCCATGCATCCTGGCCCAGCGATGCAGTCCGTGCTTGCTCTATAAGCAGGTCTGCCGGCAACTTCTTAGTTCTGTCAAAATCTTTAATAAATGTCTGACCAATTCTTCGTTGACGCTCAGTGAGTGTCTCGGAGTAACTGGCAAAGTCAGAAACAGCACGTTGTGCTTCATCGTTCGTCATGTAATGATGTGCTAGTTCCGTAAGCGTTGCAAGCTGTTCCGACCGACTCTGGACAGCTCCACTAGGCATATACGTTTCCTGATCCCAACTCAGCACTGCCGAGGCAGCATTGATGTCGGAAACTCGGTGCATGACTGTTTGCAAATCGAGCCAACTCATCGATACTCTCCGATTAAAAAATCAACATTGCATCGCCGTATGCAAAGAACCGATAATCAGCCTTTGCAGCACGCTTGTATGCCTTGAACAGAGATTCCTTGTTTCCAAGAAACGCAGTTGTTAGCAGCAATCCTGGCGAAGCCGGAAGATGGAAATTGGTGATGAATCGGTTAGCAATCTTGAATTCATATGGAGGATGGATGAATTTGTCCGTCCACCCCTTGTTAGGCTTAACGATTCCGGAAGTGAGTACACTGGATTCGAGTGCACGCACAACGCTGCACCCAACGGCGTAGACATTCCTTTTGCTCTTTAAGGCTTTGTTGATGGTATCAGCAGCTTCCTTGTTAATCTCAAAGTACTCGCTGTACATTCTATGTTTCGTCAAATCTTCAACTTCTATCGTTTCAAACACGCCCTGCCCGATATTAAGCTGAACGTGTGCAATCTTGATACCCTTTTTGTCTGCCGCCTTTAACATCTTGTCGGTGAAGTGCAAGCCAGCCGTTGGTGGCGCAATCGAACCAACCTTGTTCGGATTAGCAAAGACACATTGATAAGCTTCTTTATCA
>JAGVJW010000192.1 GCA_020050895.1 bacterium
AATCGAACGTTGTGTCATGTCTGTCTAATACCGATCACTAATCACGATTAATAATATATCCGTCGCTTCTAATTATACGTTGCACTGTTTCCGCCTTTTGTATTGCAGGAATAATTTCTGCCAAATGATCTCGCAACATTTCCAATCGCAAATTTTCAGAATTCATTTCCAGAAGCTGTTGTTTTTGTTCACTAGTCAAACCTGATTTAGGAGCCATCAGGAATGCAGGAGATTTATCGCCAATTGTTTCAGCATCGAATACCGGACCGCTTTCTCCATAGACAAGCTCAATAATCTGATTGTACATTTCGGCACACGAAGCAACTAGCAGTGGATCGGTTGGACCTTCGTCGTCAGTGATGGGCTCCGTTTCGCCGACAACATACGTATGCTGATCTTCGTGAACATTAAGAAGACGGAAGCGGTTTACTCCTTCGATTATTACGTTAATGCGTCCGTCTGGGAACCGTTCTGTAACCGATGCCACCCTAGCCGTGCACCCAACGGTATGCAGATGTCCCTGTTCTACAAGATTTATTCCAAACTCTGAACCTTGTGTTATGCACTCGTTAATAAGAGCCCTGTAGCGCGGCTCATAGATGTGAAGTGGAACCTGCGAGTGCGGGAAGAGAACAATATTCAGTGGGAAGAGGCCCAGCGTCATCGCAGTGTCCGATTTTTACTTGAATTTTTTGTAGCGGTCGTTGATTCGTCCCCAGTGCAAATTGTTAATGAAATTATCGATATACTTTGCCCGGCCCGGACCATCCTTGTGGTAGTATGCATGTTCGAAAACATCGCATGAAATAATGGGAATACCTCCCCAGATTGCTCCGTAGTGATGTTCATCAACAAGCACATTGAGTAGGCGTCCAGAGTACAATTTGTCGAGACAAAGCACACCCCATCCCGAAAGCTTTGCGGCAACTGCTGTTGCCTTAAAGTCTGCCTTCCAATTATCGAGTGAACCAAACTCCTTTTCAATTGCAGCAGCGATTTCATTTCCTTTCGAAGCGTCTCCATCGCCCCCTAACACCTCCCAGTACACATCGTGCAACAGCGTACCGGCATGATTCCATGTCTGCCTACGTTTTAACTCGCCAAACTCACTCCAGTTGCCGTTCGCAGCAGCTTTATCGGCATTAGGAAGTGCTGCTTCAATTTTATTAAGAAACGTTACATAACCTTTGTGGTGTGTATTGTAGTGCCAGTCAGTTGTTTCAGCCGAGACAACACCCTTCAGCAATTCCTTTGCCTCATCGTCTGAATACGGGCGCGGATTAAACTTCCATTCAAACATTTTCTTCTCCGTTAATTCGTGGATCGTTTTTCGTTACTGATTAACAAAGCGACAATTGTGCTAAACACCGAACGACGAACCGCAACCACACGTTCGGGTTGCATTCGGGTTGTTGAACGTGAAGCCTCTGCCCATAAGACCATCGCTGAAATCAAGCGTTATACCCATCAGATAGAACATACTCTTGGGATCGATGAATATGTTCACACCATCGGCGTCCAATATCAAGTCGGACTCCTTTCGTGTACCGTCGAAACCAAGTGTATACGACATGCCCGAGCACCCGCCTCCTTTTACACCAACGCGAAGACCATAGTCTTCGGGAATGTTGTTCTGCGCCCGAAGCTCCTTCACCTGCTCTATGGCCTTGCGGGTGATAGTGATGTTATCGTTAGCGTCTGTTCCCGTGATTCCTGTTGGGATCGACATGGTGTCTGCTCCAAGAATTGCTACGCTCATAATGGTGATCTGAAATTAGTGGACAATTGTTAGTGGTTATTACTCAATGCTCAATGATTAAAGGAACAATGGTCTGTGGTGTGAGTTCTGCTACCGTCATACTATTGAACGTAGCAGCAATTCGTTCCTGCAAAATGGATAAAGGTTCTCGAATCGTGCACGTGCTTAAGACGTTGCAGTTGGCTGTATCGTGGCCATGATGGTCCTGACATTCAACGATTGCCCCACTGCGCCCTTCAATTGCTTCGATAACATCTGCAATACTAAGGCACTGCGGTTCCAGCGCAAGCTCGTATCCGCCATGTACTCCGTGAAACGATCGGATGATATTCTTCTGAGCAAGTTGCTGCAAAACCTTAGCAACAAGTGTCTGAGAAATCTCGAAGCGCGTTGCTATATCTTTTGCCGAGACAACATAGCCCCTTCTCCGTGCCATCTCCTGCACGGACAACAAAGCATATTCAACACGTTTGGAAAGTTTTAACATTTACGATGTTTCAATTCTCATTGGTCATAGTCTGCAAACACATTTTCTGTGAGAGGGTGCGACTGACATGTTAACGCATACCCTTCTTCGATCTCATCATCAGAAAGCGCCTCACGCTCATCCATTTTCACACGACCTGAAACAATTTTTGCACGACAAGTACAGCATGCCCCAATTTGACATGCATAAGGTGGATCCAAATTGGCTCGCTGTGCAGCAAGTAAAATTGATTCGTCGGGCTGTACTTCGAATTCATGCTCTTCGCCGTACAATCTGATCTTCACAACTCGCGAAATAATTTCTTCACGCTGTGAATCTTCCATTGCTGTATTCTTCCTTTCACCGTCTGACATTTGCATTTCCTTCTCCGTATCCGTCAGTTCTCTCCCGCCCGCTCCAGTTCTATCGAGTGTAAAGTACTCCCGATGAATGTGCTTGTCATCCATTCCATGATTGTGCAGCGCCTCTACTACGATGTCCATCATTGCTACGGGACCGCACACGAAGGCCTCGACATCGTTGAACGTTGGCACAAAGTCCATAATTACCCGACGCACCATGGCATCATCCATGCGGCCCAAGTACTTCGAATTGGATTCGCGTCCTTCTTCTTCAACGATGTTAATGATTTTCAGAGCGTCTCTGTTCTTATCGGCAAGATCTGCTAGTGTACTGCCAAAAATGATTGAGTCCGCACTTCGATTTGCATAGAACAACGTAACGTGGCTTCTTGGTTCCACCCGCAGAATTGTCTTAGTTATGGAGAGCACGGGAGTAATGCCACTGCCGCCGGCAAACATCGGGTAATGTTTTTTGTGGTCGGCAGACATCTCCTTCGTAAAATTTCCCATAGGTGGATACACATCAATCGACATACCGGGGTGAGCGTGTTCATTAAGCCATTGGCTTACAGCACCATCCTTAACTTTTTTTACTGCAATGCACATTGGTTCGTTATCGGCCGGACTGGAGCACAGAGAATAGTTGCGTCTGTGCTCAACTCCGTCTACTATTGTGCGTACAGTGAGGTACTGTCCAGCCTTATACAAAAACACTGGCTTCAGATCATCAGGTACGTTAAATGTAAGCGAGATGGTATCTGGCGTTTCCCGCGTAACATCGGCCACCGTAAGCGTATGAAATTGTACTGCCATTAGTACAACCCCATGGAAAACAGTGCGGCTTCCGACATCATGGTTTTATCCCATGGCGGATCGAATGTGATTTCAACCACAAGGTCCTTGACTCCCTCTACATTTCGAACAGCGCGTTCCACATCGCCTGGCAGAGTCTGTGCCGAAGGACAGTTAGGTGTTGTAAGCGTCATCAGCACATGTGCTGTCTGATCTGCATTCACCCGCACTTCATAAATAAGTCCAAGTTCGTAAATATCGATAGGGATTTCCGGATCATATACAGTTTTCAGCGCTGTTATAATCCTATCTCTCAGGCTTTCACCTCCGGTGTCGGTCACAGCTCCGGTTTCCTGCATAGTATCAACTGCCTTTGCAGGTCTCTCTGATTCGACATTCTCAAAATTGCGATTCTCATTCACATCAAAATTCTCTTCGAACTTGCTTCACTGTCTGTGTAGTTCTCGGGCTCGTTTCCTCTCTTCATCAATCCTTCCATACGCAATTGCATACAGATGTATTTGCTTCATCATACTTGCGAGTCCATTTGTTCGGTTCACTGTGAGGTGCTGATCCAATCCAAGTTGTTGTATAAAGTCCGGTGATACGCCAAGTATTTCCTGAGGTGTTCTATCGTTGTATATCTTCATCAAGATTGCAATCAGCCCCTTAACAATCGCTGCATCACTATCTGCCTCGAAATGTATTACTTCAGACCCATCGTCTTTGTGTCCGTGTGTTCCGCCATCCACGGTTCCCTGTGCTCCCGCTTCGGCACGTCCCTGCTCGCCTGCAAAGAGCCAAACCTGAGACTGGCATCCGCTCACCTTGTATTTGTCCATGCGGTGCTCTTCTGGGTATTCCGGGAGCGCACGGCCTAATGCGATGATATGAGCATACCGATCCTCCCAATCTGGGATTGCAGCAAACTCATCAACGAGTTTTCGGATTGTATCGGTGCTTGTCATGAAAGCATCCTTACTGCCTTTCCGACGCTCTTAATAAGGGCGTCGATTTCACTGAGCGTGGTGTAAACCCCTGTCGAGGCACGGGCAGTAGAACCAACGCCAAAGCGTTTCATCAATGGCATTGTACAATGGTGGCCAATGCGAAGTGCTACACCTTGTTCATCGCACAGTACTCCGATGTCGCTAGCATGGATGCCATCGACTACAAATGAAACAATTCCAATCTTGTCCGGAGCGTTACCGATTATTCGTAATCCCTTGATTGCCGACAACCCTTCTGTGGCACGTTGAAGAAGCGTCTGTTCGTATTTGGCAATGGCATTGTGGTCCAAACCAATGAACCATTCCAATGCGGCACCTAATCCAACAGCACCTTCAATGTTTTGTGTACCAGCCTCGAAGCGATATGGGAGATCGTTGTAGGTAGTACCCTCGAAACTAACCGAAGCTATCATTGAACCTCCTCCCTGGTAAGGGGACATGGCACTCATGATCTCGGCTCTGCCGTATAGTGCTCCAACGCCCGTTGGACCGTACAGTTTATGCGCCGAGAAGGCATAGAAGTCGCAATCGATGTCCTGTACATCAACCTTCAGATGGGCCACTGCCTGTGCCCCGTCGATGAATGTGGTAATACCCCGATGCCGCGCGAGAGCGCAAATGGTTTTCACATCATTGATTGTACCTAACGTATTACTAACATGATTTACAGCTATTAACTTTGTCTTGTTGTTTATCAACTCCGTCAGAGCATCTAAATCGAGAGTTCCATTGTCTAACACAGGCAGAACACGTAAGGTGGCTCCCTTTCTCTGGCAGAGCATCTGCATAGGCACTATCACAGCATGATGATCCATTTCGGAAACGATGATTTCATCGCCGCTCTTAACATTATCATCGCCCCAAGCCGATGCAACTAAATTGACAGCTTCGGTTGTTCCCCTCGTGTAAATAATTTCTTCGGAATAGGGTGCATTAATAAACGCTTGAATTCGACTCCGCGTGAGTTCGAACAGTCTTGTTGCCTCTGTAGCTAATGCATGTCCACCGCGATGAACGTTACTGTGGCTGTGGAGAAGGTAATCTGTGGTGGCATTAATGACGGAAATTGGACGTTGCGTTGTTGCCGCATTGTCCAAATACACTAACGGCACAGAACCATGGATTCTCTGAGTGAGAATGGGAAATTCGTTACGCAGAGCGCTCAGATTAAAGGCGTTGTCTGCACTTGCCGCGGGGGCGAAACCAGCATCGGCGTTTGATGTGTTCATAATGTTTGTGGAATTGTACCAAGTTTTTGCGCGATACGACGCTCGATTGAATTTCGGATTACTGCGCTTGAAATATGCTCCACAACTTCGGCCGCATGAGCGTATGTTATCATCGCTCGGGCATCATCATAAGTCAATCCTCTAGTCCTCAGGTAGAATAACGCCTCTTCATCTATTTTCCCCGATGTGGCGCCGTGTGAACATTTCACATCATCGGCCCAAATCTCAAGTTGGGGTTTTGCGTTAACCTGTGCATTCTTACTCAGCAAAATGGATTTACACGACTGGTAGGCTGTTGTTTTTTGCGCATCAGGCCGCACAAATATCTTTCCGTTAAACACTCCTA
>JAGVJW010000066.1 GCA_020050895.1 bacterium
CACACTCGAGCTACGGATAACTCTTGTGTCGTCGGCTCTTGGTGCAAATTCAATAATCCTCAGCGGAGAAAACTGGCGCACAGCATGTTGCTGTTCCGAATGCGATTCCGAAAACGGCACATTTTGGTTTAAGTCGACAGGTTCTTGGTAGGGCGCAGTAGCAGTCTCTGCTTCAGACGATGAGATCTGTTCCTCAGGCGGAACAACACGTTTAGTCCAAGATCCAAAGCGTCGGTTGATTTCGCCGTTAATAACTTCGGCGTCGGAATCCTGATGCAGTGCAGCAAAGGCATGCAAGAGCATCACGTAGCCGCCCAAGTATGTTGGATACATGCGCACGCCACTGGCTGCAGTATCGAGAGCAGACTCCAGCCGGCCGCTACTGAGCATGTGTCGGACATCGACTGCGAACGAAGGGCGTATGAGAACTTCTGCTTGCATTAGCGCAACCAGTCTATCTGCTATCTGCGATTACCAAGCAGCCGCAGAAGGAATAAGAATAGGTTGATAAAGTTCAGGTAGAGAGATAATGCTCCAAGAATGGAGCGTTTGGCTGCCATTGCATCACCCGCATACATCACTACGGCTTGCCCCTTGATTTTTTGCATGTCGTATGCAGTTAGACCAGTGAAGATAATTACACCGATAATGCTTATGGCAAAATCCATGACACCTGAGCCAAGGAACATATTCACAACCATGGCGATGATCAAGCCAAAGACGCCCATAATAAGGAACGATCCCATGCTCGTCAGGTCTCGTTTAGTAGTATATCCGTATACAGCAGCAACGGCATACATACCTGCAGCTATACCAAACACCTGGAAAATGCTTCCAAGTTCATAGATGAGGAACAGGATAGAAAATGCGATGCCATTCATCATGGAATAAGCAATAAACATCGCTGCTGCCGTTGAGGGTTTGAGAGAATCAATTCGAGCAGCCAGTACCCATACCATCACGAGTGGCGACAGCAACACAACCCAATAAAGCGGAGTACTGAAAATTGCTGCTATGATGACTTCGGATCCAGAAACCAGGAAGGCAGTTAAAGCAGTTGTCAGCAAGCCCCCTACCATCCATGCATAAACCCTCTGCACATAGGTTCGAAGGCTATCGGTGTCTACAGCCTGCGCAACAGACTGTTGAAACATGGGATTCATTGTTAGTTCCGTAAAAAAGCTTTAAGAAGAACGCGTCACAACAAAGTTAGCAAAGTCGATCAGCGACGTTTTATATGCCGAATCCGGCATGTCTATTATAAGACGAATGGCATCACTGACAAGTGCGGCAGCCTTATTCTGTGCCGATTCAATCCCTTGGTAACGACTTACAAAACCAAAGATAGTATCAATTTCTTTGCGTCCGGGCTTCTTCCTCTTTACAAGAGAAATAATGGACCGTGCCTCTTTTGGAGGGGCATTCTGGCACGCATACAACAGGGGTAGAGTAACCTTTTGGTCTTTCAGGTCGGTTGCAACGGGTTTACCGAGGATTGAACTTCTGCTTGTATAATCAAGGACATCATCGCGTATCTGAAACGCGAGTCCAACCAATTCACCGTATTCCTTCATCAAAGCGTGAACGCTGATATCCGATGTTGCACTCAGTGCGCCAATCTCGCAGCAGGTAGAGATGAGCGACGCAGTCTTATCCGAGATGATTCTGAAGTATGTGTCTTCATCGATTGTGCGCTGACGGCTCTTTTGAATCTGAAGAAGTTCACCTTCGCTCATGCGCCGCACGGCTTCTGAAGTAACGCGAAGGAATTCAAATTCACTCTTCTTAACCGCTATCAGCAAGCCCCTTGACAAAAGGTAATCTCCAACGAGTACCGACACCTTGTTTTTCCATACAGCGTTGATAGAAGCCATGCCCCGCCGCTCATCTGCCTGATCAACAACATCATCGTGTACCAGTGTTGCCGTGTGCAACAGCTCCACCATCGAAGCTCCCACAAAGGTGCGCTCCGTGATATCGCCGCAGATACCCGCAGATAAGAACACGAGAGTGGGACGAATTCGCTTGCCGCGCTGGCGCATGATGTATCGCACGATGGTGTCCAGCAACGCGGCTCGAGACTTCATTTGCTCACGCATGTAGCCTTCGAATCGCTCCAATTCGTCGGCCACAGGACTTGTGATATCAGTCAACACCTTAGCTATCATCTTCCTCTGCTCGACGTGCAGTTGTGAATTTTGCAATAACGACGCTAATCTCGTAGAGAATATACAACGGGACAGCAACCATGAGCTGAGTTATCGGATCGGGAGTTGGTGTTATCAGCGCAGCAAGAATGAGGATGACAACAATTGCATGACGGCGGTACTTAGCCATGAAATGCGATGTGACCACACCAATCTTTGCTAACACAAAAGTTACCATTGGAAGTTCAAAGATGAGTCCCGACGCCAGAAGCATGTTGATGAAGAATGAGAAGTAGTTAGACGTTGAGATATTATCTTCTATATTGGGGTTCGCAACAACGTTGATATAATTCATCATGCTCGGAATCAGTACCCAATATCCAAACGCAACGCCAAGCAGAAAACAAAGAGTAGTGATGGCAGTAACCCATCGTGCCCACTTTCGTTCGTGAGCATAAAGTCCTGGAGCAACAAAGCTCCATACTTGATGCATTACAAAGGGAAATGACAACACGATTCCTGAAAACAGAATTACTTTAAAAAGTAAAAATGCTTGTCCAAATGGTTCGAGGTTCTGCAGAGTGAGTTTTGCATCAATCGCCGGCTTCAATAATGCTTCGTTCATTATCCATTCGCGGAAGTATCCAGCTACCGCACATCCTGCTAATATCCACAGTACAGATTTCAATGCACGAGACCGAAGTTCCTCGATGTGGTCGAGAAAATTCATCTCCTTTTCGGGGGGTTCAATCTCTTCAGTTGAATTCATCAAATTGGTATGTGCGTCTGCAACAGGCGAAAATACGGCAGGCGGTTCCAGGGAAGACCAACTGTTATTGGAGGTGCGCAACGCAATACTATTATTTGCCGTTAGCTCAACAATGAGAAATGCAAGAGAAAAATGTTCACCTGAACCAACTTTTTCTCTTGGTATGTTACCTCCCTTACATTCAAATTTGCACCCCCTCTACAGGGGCATAATATATTGGGGCTTTAAGGGATTCAATAACCAGCGTTTGGACGCGGAGGAGGGCTAGTTGGGTGAAAAAAAGTGAGCCGTTAAACTTATTCTCTACATCATCTTCAACTGCAGAGGCAGACATTACATCGATCGAGCGGCAAGGACGCATAGAGAGAAGCGGCGGATCTTCTGATGCCGAGACCCTTTGGGCACGGTGCCTGGAAATCATTCGCGACAACGTGTCGGAGCAAGTTTTTAAGACTTGGTTCGAACAAATACGCCCGCAAGGTTGGGATGGTGTGCAACTGACAGTTGATCTCCCAAGTCAGTTTTTTTATGAATGGATCGAAGAACACTATTCTTCACTTATTAAAAAAACTGTACAAAAAGTTCTTGGAGCGAAAGCAAAACTTCAGTACCAGGTTGTTGTTGAAGAAGGTGAATCTGCGCCTGACCAGAGAACGATAAAACTCCCCGCATTCAGGGGCCAATCGCAGCAGTCAATGCAGTTCGGCGAACAAGCTATACCTGGCTCACCGACTCATGGAAATACCACTCACTTCCCGTCGTACTTCAATCCGAGATACACCTTCGAGAATTTTATCCGGGGCGAAAACAATCAGCTTGCAACATCTGCTGCAATGGCAGTTGCCGATAACCCTGGTAAGACCCGATACAATCCTCTTGTTATTTATGGTCCCACAGGTCTGGGCAAGACGCACCTTGTGCAAGCCATTGGCAACCGCGTCCTTCAGCGCAACAGACATGCAAAGGTGCTCTATACAAACTCTGAAAAGTTTACAATGGAGTATATCAACGCAATCCAGACAAATAAACTTCCTGAGTTCACAAACTTCTATCGCGGTGTTGATGTTCTAATTGTTGATGATATTCAGTTTTTAGGGGGCAAGGAACGTACACAGGACATGTTCTTCCATACGTTCAATGCTTTGCATCAATCGGGCAAGCAGGTTATCCTTACAAGCGATAAACAGCCAAAGGACCTTGCCGACGTTGATGAACGGCTCATCTCCAGATTCCAGTGGGGATTGACGGCTGATATTCAACCCCCCGACTTTGAGACGCGTATGGCTATCCTCCAGCAAAAAGCCATGGAAGAGGGCGTAGACCTCGAAGGTGATATCATGGAATACATTGCCAGGCACATCACTACAAGCGTACGTGAAATAGAAGGGTGCCTGATTTCTTTGCTGGCAAAGGTGACGCTCGATAACCGCCCGCTTAATCTCGACCTAGCAAAGGAGGTTGTGCGGAGCGTTACAAATGCTCCTGCTTCTAGGCAGTTGTCAATCGAAGAGATTAAACAGGAAGTGTCGTCGTACTATAATCAAACTGTCGATTCATTGTCGGCAAAAACTCGTAAGCACGAAGTTGTATTGGCGCGCCAGATGTGCATGTACTTGGCTAAGCAGCTCACGCAGATGTCGCTGAAGAGTATTGGAATGCACTTCGGAGGCAGGGATCATACAACGGTGCTGCACTCATGTCAGCAAATCCTGAATTATATCGACACCGATCGTAAGGTCCGTCAGGATGTAGAATTCCTGAAGAAAGCGCTTCGGAGTTAACTACTTTCCTTTACTACTGTTCTTTAAAGAACATTGCAGCTAACTGCAATTGTCCGACCGAGACAAATGCAATGTAGGGGCCTCTGGTGTACCCTGAGACATCCAGTGTTGCATGGCCTGAGGTGGTGTTAACGATTGCGGGTATCGTCAGCCTTCCTACGACGTCGTAAACAACTATATTATCGGCAATTCCCAACTCCGCAGAGTAGTCCACCTGCACAACGTCTCCCACTGAACTCGCCGATGCCTTCAGCCGTGATTTATCGGTGTTCGTAGAGGTCGATGCAGAGCCGTCTGCGATTCCAGTGGTTTGCGTCCGGCTCAGTACATACCAGCCTTCTGCATTTATCGTTCCGGACATTATGAAATCAAATAATATTTGATTATAACCATAGTTACCATCGATATTTATTACAACACCCAGGGTGGAATAAGAAACAGCTCCCGTCATTTTACCATTGGAAAATGTAATAGTGCCGGAAAAGGGTTCATCCATTGTCATCGTAGCAATATTCTTAATGGGGTCAAATGGACCAGTCCCCGTCATTGTGGTTGGAACTGGAATTCCAAATGCGCCTTCCATTGAAATCGAACCAAAGATGGTTTGATTTACATAATCCAGTTGGAGATTAGCATTCCCGGGACCCTTAGCATCAAAGGTCTTGTTTGTCCAAATACCGTTCCATTCAGAAGATTCAAAGCTTGGCATCGTTCCCGATGGATTAGGAAAGGCGATGTCTGCAAAGTCTGTGTTGTGGGCAAAATCGATTGTCACAGAGTCCAACACCGGCGGTATCAAGAGTCTCCACGCATGATCGGTTGGGGGAGGTTCGTACGTGCCATTCCCGTTAACGTCTACGAAAAAATCAATGTTGTAGGGATTGCCTGCAAGCAGAGCGAGAATTGACAACGACAACTCAGGGGAATTGATCATTGTCCTTACTGATGCTGCTTCCCACAGAGGAGATGCGGAGTTGTCGACAATCCGAACATAGAGCCATTTACCCACATGCGGATCCAACCCCGTGAAATTCATATCCAGGCGATATTGAGCTGCAAGACTAATGCCTGAAAATGCAATAATTGCAATCAGTACGCATTTCATCGTTTTTGCCTTTGAATGGAATCACAAATTAATCGGAAAAATCAATTAGTGCTCTCATTTCAAAAGCAATGCGTCCATCCTTCTACCCTTTACTTCAAATAGCACTCCATATACTCCGTTAGGAAGCACGTTGATGTCTACAATGGCATTCCCAGGCTGCGATTGAACAATCGGTGGGAAGTACAAATCACCAATGATGCCGTTTATTATAATTCTATCGATAGGACCCAAGTCCGGATTCCACAGAATTGAAATGTAGTTGGTGCCCGGCTGTGGATAGATTAGCTTGACGTCTGCTCGCTCATCATATCCGTTGTTACGACGTTCGGCAGTTACATCCGTTACCTGCTGCTTGGAAAGAACAGACCATCCGTTAGATGTGTATGAACTGGTTACTGCAAAGGTGTACATAATCTGATCTGAGCCGTAATTGCCATCGTATTGAATGGAAAGATTGTAATCGGGAACGGTTACTGTTCCAGTGAGTTCGCCCCTTACAAAAAATAGAGTTCCTTGAAAGGGAAGTGCAATAATCATTTCCGATGAGTCCGTTACGGGATTGTATGCACCGCTGCCGACGATGGAAATCGGTATCTCGCCGCCAAGTGAACCATTCATGGTTATTGAGCCCGACATCGTCTGAGTGTATGTATCAAAGACAAATGTTGCGGAACTGGCTCCACTCATTGCATAGGTTTCGTTGTACCATGAACCTGACCATGCAGATTCGTATCGAATAGGAATTACAGGTTGTCTGTTCGGGAAATCAATGTCTACAAAGTTTACATCAAGGGCGAAATCGATTGTAACATCACTGATAACGTCAGCAGCGAGGCGGCGCCATGCATGATCGGTGGGTGGAGGATCGTACATGCCATTCTGGTTAAGGTCGACAAAAAAATCAATAATCGTTCAGTGGGCGGGAGGGATATTTACAACAACACGGAAATGCTGCAGAGGTCCGGGAGGGTCCGTGGTAATGGTGTAGTCTACGTATACAACCGGATCCGTTATGTGATTTGTATTTATCATAACGTAAAACTTTCCCGGAATACTATCGTGGGCAAGCGGTTGTTGAACCGTTGCTGAGCCACAGCGGCACGACCCTTCGATTCGCGTTATACGAATTGTGTCGCCAGTATTGCTATAAAAATTTATCATGTGCTTCACAAATCCGGTACTGTCCCTCGTCTCAACCAGTACAGGCGGATCAAACGACAGCGTTGCAGGCTGATTCTTTAGCTCTGTAGAAGTCTGTCCGCCCATCATGGCGATGACAAAAGATATTAGGATGGCAACCATGGTTATTTCTGTTCGGATATGATTTGCTGATACACGTGGGTAAAATCGTAAAAGCCCTGCTTTCGATGAATCCAACGCGCCGCCATCAATGCACCCTTTGCAAATCCCGATCTGTCCTTGGCGGTGTGTGTTAACTCGATTGAGTCTGACGAACCGTCGACTATTACCGTGTGTTTGCCAACAATCTCACCGCCTCTCGTCGATGTTACATGCAGATGGTGAGGCTCGATCTTGGAGTGCTGTGTTTCAGTATCCAGCTCAGTCTTTCTAAGAATCTCTTCAAGCAAAATTCCTGCTGCAGTGAGGGCCGTACCACTTGGACTATCCTTCTTTCTCTTGTGATGCCACTCGTGCATTACCACGTCATATTCATCTACGTCGTTTGCAAGGATGCCAATGGCACGCACTAGTCGGAAAAACATCTGTACACCCACGGAAAAATTCGATCCCCAAATAATACCGTTGTTAGCTTCATGTTGTAGATGCTCAAGGACGTGTATTTGCTCATACCAGCCTGTTGTCCCTATCACGAGGTCCTTGCCCATTGCGCAAACATTCCTTGCATTATCAATTGCTGCGAAGGGTTCGGTGAAATCGATGGCAACATCGAAATCTGAGGAAGTACTTTTTGTGAGGGGGCGATCCACGTCGTACACCGAAGCAACTTCGCAACCGTAATCAGAAGCGAGGCGTTGAACTTCGTGACCCATTGATCCATAGCCAAGGAGAGCAAGTTTCGTCATAATGTTGAATGAGAACACATGATCAGTTATATCGCCGCTTCCGACCGTGGTGGTTCTATTTCCGGCGATGATGGAGCAGCGATTACCTTTCTTTGCAAAACTCCTTCTTCGAGAGTATAGCGCTGTGCGTGAGAAAATTTTGCTGCAAACGAATTGCTGTGGGTCGATGCAATTAACCCTACGCCCGTGTTCACTGCTGTTTGCAGCTTTTGAGCTACCATAGTCGCCGTTGAATCATCGAGTGTCCCGGTTGGTTCGTCTGCAATAATCACACTTGGATTCATTGCCAATGCGCGTGCAAGCGCCACGAGGTGGCGCTCGCCCCCTGACAACTGACGCGGCAGCTTGGTTCTGATGTAACTGATGCCGAGATCAGCAAACAACTCAAGAGCAAGGTTGTTTGCCTCTGAGCGCGTAAAGCCTCGGAGTGCAAACGGCATCAGAACATTTTCGAATGCAGTGTAATCGCTCACCAGCCTACAATCCTGCTGAACAATTCCGAGTTTGCGCCTAAGCTCACGCCGTGACCTTGCTTTCATGGATTTTGTTGGCATTCCGTCAATGTACACATGTCCGGCTGACGGAATGATATCGGCATAGAGTAAACGGAGGAGCGTTGTCTTGCCCGCTCCAGAGGCACCCATTAACATTACTACTCCAACGCCATCGTACTCGAAAGAAACATCACTGATGGCAGCGATGCCTGAATACTCAACTGATACATTGTCGAATCGAAACTGCATTATTCAGATTCTGTTGAAATCGTTGGTTCTAATGGGGCACGGTGCGACAAAAGTATTGCAATCGGTTGAGTTATCTGGAAGTGCTCCATTATTGTAACGAGTATTGCCATGATAGGAACTGACAATATCATTCCAACAATGCCCCACATCCATCCCCAGAATACGAGTGTGAACAACACAACTGTTGGGCTGAGGTTAAGTGTGATGCCCATGGCGCGTGGTTCGAGGACGTTCCCAATGATGTTGTGAAGTACAACCAGGATGGCAACAATCAGGATGGCGTGCGGCAGGCTCCCAAACTGTATAAGTGCAACGATTCCAGGAATAACGGTTGTTATGAACGACCCAATGTTTGGGATATAGTTAAACATAAAAGCAAGAAGACCGAGCAATGGGGCAAAGTCGACACTAAATATTGATAATACTGCAAACTGAACGATTCCGTTTATCAGGTTGAAAATGGTCTTTATGCGTAAATATTTCAGAACCTTTTCATTGATGGAAGCATAAACCGTACCCAACTCAGGCATCTGCATCAACCGCAGTGCAGCACTCTGCTTGGCTGGGTAAAATTCGGCGCCCAACGTCATGAACACAATGTAGAGCAACACCAGCGCTCCATCGGCAATGACTGATATGGCAGACCCAACCGATGAAGTAAGAATGCCCACAACATTTTCCGACGTGAAAAATTTGTCAAGTTTTAAAACAGTCGGTCGCCCAAGAATCTCACCCGTAGTTCTCCCGGCAATTCGCTGAATGTCCAAAATCAGCGACCGAGCCTTTTGTGTGTACTCTGGCGTTTTGTCAATTATGGATTCGATGCCGAATGAGATAATCATACTCAAGCCCCATATCGCTGCGGCCGAAATGATGAGAACAATTATCAATCCTGCCCATGTTGGTGCGCCTCGCTGACGTAACATCGAGATCAACGGCTTAAACAGAACTGTAAGAAATGCTGCAAGAACGAACGGAATGAGGATATCGCGAAGCACATACATTACTGCGGCCACTCCGATAACGGCAATGATCAGCGTAGATATGCCAATGTTTCTTGTTGTGTTATCCATTTGGGGCAATATAGCGTTCACTTCAATGCCTATTTTCGAGTCCTTTTCCAATCGGAGATTTTGATGCAGCGCGGACCGATATCAAAGTTCATCGAAAATGAGTTCCTTCATTTTAACGCCGCAGCATTAGTCGATGCTGCAAAAGGGTACGAACGGCATCTGGCAGACGGCGGGAAGATGATGATTACTCTAGCTGGAGCCATGAGTACTGCCGAGTTGGGAAAGTCGTTGGCGGAAATGATACGTCGGGACAAAGTGCAGATTATCTCCTGCACCGGCGCAAATCTCGAAGAGGACATCATGAA
>JAGVJW010000051.1 GCA_020050895.1 bacterium
CAGGAGTGAATAATGGGAACACAACGCCCGCAAAGTTGTTCGGAGCGGCAGCATCGACTGACTGCACCAGAACCTGCTCACTGTATACCTTCTGTCCGCTGGCATTAAAGATTTCCATCAACACCGGAACGTCGGAAAGGTCAAGAATACCATTGTTAAAAATGTTACCCTCGGGCTGGAGCGGACGTTTAGCATAAAAGCTCCCACTCGCCGATGGCTTGGTTATAGAACCAGCACTAGCCTCTGAGTTGTAATTCACTTGGAAGATATACGTACCGGAGGTTGGCAAACAATCATTGGCTGCCTGCTGGTCGATGTTGTCGTTGAGCGTAGCACAGAACTCAGCGCTATACGACCCAACTTCCGTTGGGATAAAGGCCTTGCCTACAAGGTCAACAACGCCGCGCTCACCCGTTGCCATGTTGCCCTTCCAATTCACCTGATGGTCGAACACCTGGACGCCGCTCGGATACTTGCGGACGACAACATTGACGTCGACATCGGTGATGTTGTTCAAGCCTACATTCTGAATTTGTGCGGAAAGGGGCAGGGTAACATTAAGAGGATTCTTCTTGGGAAGTGGCTTGGGCGAACGGATCTCTGCCATGGCTACGTCCCACGGGAATGCAATAATAAATTGCTTAGCCCAGGTCTGTGTGCCGCAATCCGATGCAAAGGATGCAATAACCCGATACGAGCCACCCGTCGCGTTCGTCAGGTCCAATGCGCCGGCAGTGCCGGCATAGGTGCCTACTGCTTCGCCGAAAGAATAGGTTGTCCAGCCATTGACAGTTCCTGTAAAGGTAATACTGGTGTTTCCGCTCTGGCGTGCTTCATAGACAGTCGCCGAGCTGGGATTAGGACCAGTAATCTTATAAGTGATTGTGTAAGATTTGCCGATTTGAGAATAGTATGTAAGTGATGGTAAGCGATGAGTCGCGTCGGAACCGTCGTACACTTCCGTTGCACGTAGGATGTACCTCGGGTCTACGTCATCTGGGAAGGACTGGGATATTCCCGAGAGATTTCGCAATCGGATGTACGGACGCAGCGCCGCCATGTTATACTGATATGTTTGATAATTATATTCATATAAAAAATTGGGAAGGATATAGTAGGCTGGTCCTTGTTCGCACGTCCGGGAATAGAATGCGTAATAATAACCCGTGTTCATTGGGTAGCTCCCAAAATTCCCATTGTAATACGTATAGGGGTTTGGGGGGCGAACACTTGTAACCATATACTCAGCGTACTGATATGCATACGTTGTCTGACAACGCTCTAAGCCGATAACTATGTTGCTCGTTCCGTCCCACGTGAAGGTGTTCTTATTAAAATTGAAGTTTACCCACGTAGTATCATTTGGTGGAATAGGAGCCATGCTGAAGTTTGGATCATCATGGACTTCAACACCACCATTAGCTGCCTGAATATTTGTTCCCATCCCCTTTACGGCCGTGAAATAGTAATCCGGATATCCACCATTGGCATAGTTGTATCCCAATGTGTACTGAGTTGATGGGATCGCCTTCATAAACAGCCTTATCCGTGCATTCCAAGTAATTGGATTGCGAAGAAAATAAAGGCTCATGGCATCGATTGGACCGGCACACAACCCCGCATTTCTCATGTCCTGCGCAGTAACGATCCACTCTGTATATACTGGAGCGAAATAGTCGTAGAACATCATATAGGTGTATTGAGTGCTCCGGTAGTAGTTCGGGTAATTATATGCATAATAATTACTGCCTACCAAGTAGGAACCGGATCCGGTGTATCCGGGAACGACAGTGTATTGCTGGGCATTTGTGACTACACTGCTCGCAATTACTACAATGAAAACTCCTAAAAGAATTTTCAATGCAAAAGAGTACATAGACTTCATCATGACGCTCCAAAAAAAAATATTTAAATCTCAAAGGAAACTCTATCGTCCATTCGTTGTCATTTGCCAAGGATCGGGGAACCTCTCAGCATTCCCGAGAGAAAAATGAGCACTCGATCTAATGACAACAACCGCATATATGCGCACACAGCGCTGTATGCGGTCTGCAAAACGACGTCGTGACCTTCCGGGCAAATGGTTTGGTTACGGCGTTGTCTTTTTTATTCCGAGTTGCATAACACGTCTTTCGTTGAAAAGACTTTGTGTTACAACTTATAACATACAAGATTGTTACACACTATGCAATAGGATTTTTTCCCCGGTGTGCTTGGAGCGGGAATCGAACCCGCACGTCCCTTACGGAACACGGGATTTTAAGTCCCGTGCGTCTACCAGTTCCGCCATCCAAGCATAAGTGCAGAATGCACTGCACAAGTATTACCAGCTCATCACACCATTGAGCGTCGCTGAAGCCATGCACGAATAATCTCAACAAAAATGGGAATTACGCTGATAAGAATGATAGCTCCGATGACTAAGGTAAAATTCTCCTTGACTGCTGGCTGATTCCCAAAATAAAATCCCATCAAGCTGAAGGCAGACACCCACACCAAGCCCCCTATCACATTATATAGTGCAAACTTTGGGTACGTCATTTTGCCGATACCCGCTACAAAGGGCGCGAATGTGCGAATGAATGGCATGAATCGGGCAAGAATAATGGTTTTACCACCATGCTTTTCGTAGAACTGGTGTGTTCTGTCCAGCTGCTTGCGGTTAAGCCATTTCGATGTTGTGCTATTGAATACTCGTGGTCCGAGGCGTACTCCTACCATATAATTCACCGCGTCGCCCAGGATAGCTGCCAGTGAAAGCTGGAAAATTAACAAGCCAATATCAAGCGTGCCCAGGGCACAAATGGCACCAGCTGCAAAGAGCAATGAATCCCCTGGAAGGAAGGGGGCTACCACGAGTCCCGTCTCCGCAAAGATTATCAGAAAGAGAATTGCATAGGTCCAACTGCCGTATTCTGATGTTATCAGCGCGAGATAATGGTCGGAGTGCAGGATGAAGTTGAGAAGGGGTTCCATAATCGTGCCAAGTGCCAGGTGCCAGGTGCCAGGTTAAACAGTGCCAAGTGCCAGGTGCCAGGTTAAACAGTGCCAAGTGCCTAGTGCCAGGTGCCAAGTTAAACAGTGCCGAGTGCTAAGTAAATTAATACAGTGCTTTCCTAACAAATCCGTGGGAGTTCAGTAGGCGTTCATCTGCTTCTGGGCGACTGCAGTTGCAGAGGCCCATTACGAGTGCGGTTTTGACGTGACCGCCAGCATGTTCAAGAAGGTTACAAGCTACATCGTACGACACGTCGCAGATCGTCATTACAATTCTGCGTGCACGTTCTCTCAATTTTTCGTTTGTAAGCTGCAGATCCACCATCACATTCCCATACGTCTTGCCAAGACGAATCATCGTGGAAGTTGTAATCATATTTATTATCATTTTCTGTGCTGTCGCACTTTTCATCCTAGTACTACCTGCAACAACTTCGGGGCCGACAACTGCACAAATCAGTTCGTCAACAAAAGGGGCAAATCCTCTTACAGATTCCTCGTTGTTGGTACAGACCAATACCGTAGTCATTCCCAGTTCGTGTGCCTTATGCAGTGCACCGAGCACGAACGGAGTTCTTCCCGAAGCGCTAAGACCAATAGTAAGAAACCTGTAACTACCTAAACCTGGATATTCCGAATTATTCAAACCCAAAACTTCGGAGGTTTCAAAATCCAGAAGAGACCGTATATAGTCCACAACAGATTGTTCACCGTTATCGAACGAATCTTCTGCACCCTCTATACTTCTGAATACGGCTGGATCGCCCCCTGCAATAATACCTCGTATCAAACCGGAGTGGGTTCCAAAGGTAGGGGGCATTTCGGCCGCATCGAGGATTCCCAGGCGTCCGCTTGTGCCTGCCCCAACGTACAGGATGCCACCACCGGTGCGTATGACATCTTCAGCTACGCCTATTACGCGGGCAACTGCGTCGAGGCAGGATTCAACGGCATCTGCAACCGTTTTATCGGCTCCGTTGATGAGCCCTGCAATCTCGCGGGCGGACAACAAATCAATATCCGTAGTACCCGGGTTGACGGCTTCTGTTGTTAGAGACCTAAGTTGTTCGAACAGCGTCACTTTGCAAAGTTATTCCAACCCCCTGTATATTTGTGATTCTCTATTCCCGAACGAAGTCAAACAAGGACATGGCTCATCACAAATCAGCATTAAAACGGATCCGTCAGTCGCGCACGCGAAAGCTCTACAACCGCACCAATAAAAAGGCAATTCGCGAAGTCATCAAG
>JAGVJW010000221.1 GCA_020050895.1 bacterium
AATCTGACGTTGGTGGGGAAAGGTGAGCGATGGTTTTTTTTAAAATCATTGGTGTTCACCCTTTCTATAGAGTACATTGCATGTGGCTGCAGGCGATGCACCACATTATAGCGGAGAGCATCATGCTTGAATTTTTTAACGATGATGAAGGCGTAGAAGAGCCCGACAGAAAGGGATTGGACGAGACACTCCAGCAGTACCGTGAGTCACATCAAAGTGGCAACTGGCAAAATGGACTCCCCTCGCCGGAGTCATTGGAAAACATCGTGATCTTTTGTCTGGAGACACAAAAGTTTGAAGATGCGCTCACGTTTGCCCGGATGTGGCGTGAGACTGCCCCCTACTCAGCAGATGCCTGGCACAAATATGGGATAGCTTTAAGTTCGCTCGGACGTTGGACCGAGGCCTTGTCGTCGTACGAACGAGCCTCGGAACTCGACCCCGTGGAGATTGAAATATTGGTGAATCGAGGAATTGCATTGGAGCAGGTAGGCCGCCTCGATGAAGCCACCGAAACCGTCGAGCGAGCTCTTGAAACGGAACCAGAAAATCCCGACGCACTCTTCACCAAGGCCATGATTCTCGAAAAACGCGGCAGATATGATGAAGCTATCCGCCTTTTCCGGTACTTGCTGCGTCAGGAAAATTTCACCCGCGATGCACTCTTTGAACTCGCTTATTGTCACGAAAACATCGATGAGTTCGACGAAGCAATCTCTTTGTACGACAAGATCATTGACACAGACCCCTACGATAGCAATGCGTGGTTTAACAAAGGCGTGATTTTAGGAAGGAAGGGGGCTCACAGACAAGCTATTGACTGTTATGAATTGTCAACCGTCATCAAGCCCGATTTCGTCAATGCCTGGTATAACCTCGGCAACACTCACGCTACTCTGGGCAGAATCAGGGAATCAATCGACGCATACAGAGAAGCTCATCGCATAGCTCCCTCCGACGTTCCTGTTGTGCACAACCTTGCATCGTCACTCGAAGAACAAGGTCAACTCGACGAAGCCATTGAGATGTTCACCAAGGCGCTCGTTCTCGAACCTAATCATTCAGCCTCACTGTTTGGCAGAGGCACTTGTTACGATGCTCAGGAGAAATTTGATCTTGCAGTAAAGGACTACGACGCAGCACTAGGCATCGATCATTCGCTTGCCGACGTGTGGTATGCAAAGGCTGATGCACTGTACAATCTCGGTTCATTCCGGGATGCTATAGAAAGTTACAAACGAGCAATTGCCCTTCAGCCATCCGACGCCGAGTGCTGGTTCGATTATGGATCGACGTTGCTGGAGAACGGCGACATGCTCGAAGCGCTGCAGGCTTTTGCGGAAACGCTTCGGTTGGCTCCTGAATGGTCGGAAGGATATTATTCGACTGCAAAGGCACTTTGTGCGGCTGGACAGCCCCTTACCGCTATTCCTTATCTTCGTAGCGCTTTCGAACTCGACGTGAAAAAGAAGGAAGAGTTCGAACGGGAGTTCCCGGCAGTTGCAGGACCGTTGGGAATGGAGTATTTAAAGGAAATGCTTGGAAGGAACCAGTGATGTCATACGATCCAATGTATGTAAAGCCCATGCGTGAGGAGCTCACCAGTTTAGGTATACGTGAATTACTCACTGCTGATGAAGTCGACGCCGCGGTCAAGGCCGAAGGAACAACAATGGTTGTTGTTAACTCCGTATGTGGATGCGCCGCCGGCGCCGCGCGGCCAGCAATTGCTCTGGCTCTTAAACACGAAGTTGTTCCAGACCACATCGTAACCGTTTTTGCTGGCCAGGACCTCGAGGCTACAGAACGCATGCGCTCCTATTTCACAGGCGTACCGCCATCCTCCCCTTCAGTTGCAATACTTCGTGACGGCGAATTGGTAGCCTTCATGCCCCGCCATAACATCGAAGGCCGAACTGCGGAAATGATTGCAAGTGCTCTTACCTCTGCCTTCGACTCGCTGCTGGAAATCCGCAATTCATAGCCATACCTTGGCACCTGGCACTTGGCACCTGGCACGTCAGAAGCACGTAACTAATTCACCCAATTACTGTTAGTAAACGTCGGGATGGATAGGCAGCTAAGTGAATATAGCGATGGCGAGCTCTATGCATTGTTGCATACCGACGAGAGTGAAACTGCATTTGCAGAACTCTATACCCGATACGCTCATATCATTTACGCCTACTGTCTCCGCGTGATGGCCGACCGCGAAAAGGCCCATGACATTTTCCAGGATACGTTCATGCGGTTCTTCCAAAGCGCAGAGCGGCACGTCACGATTGACAATGTAAAGGGCTATATCCTCACCATCTCTCGCAACCTGTGCCTGAACGAGAAAAAGAGAGTACAGGCGCAGATGGTTGAATTTGATGATATGCTGTACAATCCCGGGTTGAGCCGAGAAGCCGAGCGCACTGAAATGTTAAAGCTCATTGCCATGGCAATTGAATTGCTGCCCCACGATATGCGCGAAGCGTTTGTCCTCAGGGAATACCAGGGACTTCCGTACAGTGAAATAACTGTACTTCTCAATATCAAGGTTGAAACAGCAAAGGTGAGGGTTTTCCGCGCACGGCAGCGCATTAAGGAAATCCTGGAGCCCTATCTGAATGAATTGAATTCGCAGTGAGGGGGCTTGTACCTGCTCCCAGAAAGGTTGATGATGTTGACTCGCATTGAACAAATAAACGAACTGCTCGACGGTGATCTGGACCAGATGCTCGAATCGGGTCTTTATGCCGAGCTTGCGGTGAACCCGGATCTACGCACTGAGCTGCGCAACCAGCTAGCTGTGAAGTCTGCAGTTCAGCACGACAGGATGGCCTTGATCCCGCCTGCCCAACTTACCAATTCGGTGTTCACGCATCTAGGCTTTGCCGCGCCGCTGGCGGGTGCCGCCGCAGGTGCTGCAGGCGGCAGCCTCTTACTTGCCTGGCTCTCAAAGCTTGGGCTTCCTCTGCTGTCTGCGTTGGCTGCTACGAGTATAACCTATGTGGCAACTACGAGCATACCTTCACGCACACCCGTAGTCGCATTCGGTGATAAGGCCATACAAACCTCAGCTAATGCCTCGCTAGGTGCTAATCCAGTAAATGGAGCAGCCATTGATAACTCTAGTCCAGTTCAGAGCAATGAACCTAGGCAGAGAGATCTGCAGGGTCGAATTGCCACGTTGCAAAATGAAAATGCTGCGTTGAGAAATGAACTTGCAAAGCGTAATACTGAATCCGAAGAAGTTCCACCAGAGCCAGTATTTGAACAACTCCACGAGGCTCCTGAACCGCCTTTGCAAAATGTGATTGTTCGCAATGAGTTCGCCATTTCGCGGAAGCAGGACCAACGTATGATTAAGCAGTCGGAATTGCATGTTGGTTCTGACCTTACAGCATACCCTGCCCCCTTACTCCAAATCCGCGGTTTTTCTTTGAAGCCCACCACTGTGTCAGCCGTACCACCAGAAAGCAACTGGTACAGTAACATCAGTGTTGGAGCCTTTTATAGGCTTAACAGGGTTCACATGCTGGGCCTTGAATTTGGAAGCGAGACATTCCCGCTGGTCTACAGGGGTGAACAAAACGACCAGTTGAAGCAATGGGACCAATCTTCATCTTTGTTATGGGCAGGTGTTTCGTACCGGTATACGTTTGAAGGATTCCGAAGCCTACCTATAGCTCCTTTTACGCAGGTGTTTGGAGGGGGCACAAAATTGGGACCTCTTGGGCGTGCCATTGTTGGTTTTGAATACTCCCCTGCAGGACCGTTTTCATTTATCCTTGGAGCAGAGGCAGCAGTTCTCGCCTATCGCTTCGATACTCAGTGGTATGCGTCGCCGAAGTACGGTTTGACCTATGGAATGACAATTAGATTCTAATGACTTTCACGTGAGTTTGCAATGAATAACACAGTTTCCATCTTCCTCTTCTGTTCGGTTGCCGTTGCACTGATTTCCAGCAGTTGCACCTCCCCTCTGGATATCGACAGCCCAAGGAAGGTAACACCGCTGGAACCCGCTCCCAAGGTTACACCCCGATCGGTAGAAGTTGATTTCAAGACCTTTGAGAGTGAGTATGTTTTTGTGAACCAGCCAACGTTTCTGGTAGACACCACAGTGTCGCCGATGCGATTTTGGATTAAGTTTGCAATGGGTACCGTAGCTGACTCAACGCCTCCCCTAATTCAGGCATTTCGAATTAAACTCGATTCTGTGCCGGGAGATGGTTATTTCTCCAACCTTACAGGTCAGGAAGCAAAAATGTCATACGATCGCGGCAATGGTCTCCAGGAGTTTGACTGCGACCTAAACGTCAATACGGCCTCGATAGTAATAGCCGAGTCGGCATCTGAAGCTGGAACACCCAGAGAAGTTGTGATAACACTCTATCTTATTGCTAATAAAGATGGATCGGTGCCTGTTAAACAGGAACAAATACTGGGAACAATACGGCTGATCTTATAGCTGTAACGCAATCAGACGTTGAGGTATTTTGGAACCAGTTGATTCAATGGTTCTATTAT
>JAGVJW010000008.1 GCA_020050895.1 bacterium
AATTCCTGCAAACGCGGAACGACCTTGTCCGTCTTCACGTCTTCCAGACGCGGACCTTCCGGTTTGAAATCGATCTTTTTTTGTACAACCTTCGCCATGATTCAATGATCCTTCGGATCCTCGTTAAATTTCTTCGTCTGTTGTTCGAGCAATACGCTTGATGACTACCCTTGCTCCGGTAGTCTCACGCACTCTGCGCACTCTAGTTGGATTTCCGTTTTTATCCACAAGCATCACGTTGGAGTAGTGGACTGGAGCTTCCTTCTTGATAATGCCGCCGTTTGGATGTTTTTGCGAAGGGCGAACTGCCTTTGAACGCAGGTTCACACCTTCGACAAGAATCTTCATAGTTGATGGGATTACCTGCAACACACGGCCAACCTCGCCCTTGCTGTTTCCAGCAATCACCTTTACCGTGTCGCCTTTTTTGATGTTAAACTTCATTATAAAATCCTCAAAGCACCTCGGGAGCGAGCGAAACGATTTTCATGAAATTCTTTTCGCGTAATTCACGAGCAACCGGGCCAAAAATTCGGGTTCCGCGTGGGTCGTTGTTGTTGTTGATTACAACGGCTGCGTTTTCGTCGAACCGAATGAATGAACCGTCTCTTCGGCGGACTTCCTTCTTTGTGCGTACGATTACAGCCTTCACAACTTCACCTTTCTTAACGGCGCCTTGCGGCAGTGCAGCCTTGACTGAACACACCACAATGTCGCCAACTGATGCATAGCGCTTGCCGTGTCCGCCGAGAACACGGATACAGCGCAGACGGCGAGCGCCGCTGTTATCTGCGACAACCAGATTCGATTCTTCCTGGATCATGATTCTTCTCCGTTACTGCGCTCGCTGAATGATTTCAACCAGACGCCAGCGTTTCCGAGCACTCAATGGTCTGCTTTCTACAACTCGCACTGTGTCGCCGATGTTGCACTCGTTCTTCTCATCGTGCGCCATGATCTTTTTCGTCTGTTTGAAATACCGTTTGTAAATGGGGTGTGCAACCTGACGTTCAATGGAGACCACGATGGTTTTATCAGCTTTGTTGCTGATAACCTTGCCGGTGCGCACCTTCTTTCGGCTTTTTAGTTCGTTAATATTTTCTTCCATGGTTTCCATCCGTATCAGTTATTCTTTGCCTGCTTGTTCCGTTCGGCAAGAAGTGTCTTCATTCTCGCAATGTCTTTTCGAAGCGTACGGATACTCGAAGTATCGTGCAGTTGTCCGAGCGTCAACTGGAAGCGCAGTTTCGTCACGTTTTCCTCACTCTCACTAAGGAAACCTTCAATCTCCTGCGTCGTCAGGCTTCGCAAATCTTTTGCCTTTCTTGCCTTCATCGTTTACCCTTCCAGATCCATACGTTGAACGAACTTGCACTTAACAGGAAGTTTATGCGATGCTAACCGTACGGCTTCCTGCGCACGTTCCCTTGTTACTCCGTCGATTTCAAACAACACTCTTCCGGCTTTCACAACAGCGACCCAGATTTCGGGATTACCTTTTCCAGAACCCATTCTCGTTTCAGCAGGTTTCTTTGTAACCGGCTTGTCTGGGAAGATGCGTATCCACACCTTACCATCGCGTTTCAAATAACGGTTGATGGCAATACGGGCAGATTCGATTTGACGATTCGTAATCCAAGCCCCTTCCAATGACTTGAGTCCGAAGGAACCAAATGCAACCTGGGAGCCGCGATATGCCTTACCTCGACGTCTGCCGCGCTGTGTCTTACGATGTTTGACTCTTTTGGGGATGAGCATTATTGTGCCCTACTCTGTCTCTTTTATTGTTCTTTGGACTGTTGCTTGCCAATTACGTCGCCACGGCAAATCCACACCTTTACGCCGATCGACCCATAAACTGTTTCTGCCCGACCATTTGCAAAGTCAATGTCGGCACGCAATGTGTGCAATGGCACACGGCCTTCTTTGTACTGTTCGGTTCTCGACATATCTGCGCCGCCCAGACGTCCCGAACACATTACTCGCACTCCTTCGGCGCCAACTCGCATGGTGCTGCTGACTGCGTTCTTCATGGCACGACGAAACGAGATGCGGCCTTCGAGCTGCGAGGCAATGTTGTCGGCTACAAGTTGGGCATCGAGTTCAGGACGCTTGATTTCACTAATGAGAATTTTAACATCCTTCTTGGTGATCTTGCGCAATTCCTCTTCCAATTGTGCGATATCCTTGCCAGAGCGCCCAATGATTACTCCAGGACGCGAAGTGTTAATAGTGATGCGCAACTGTTTTGCAGTTCGCTCCACTACTACGCGAGCAACACCAGCCTTTTTTAAACGGCTTTTGATGTAGCTGCGAACCATCAGGTCTTCCTGAAGCTTCTCAGCGACATTCTTTTCGTCGAACCAATTTGCGTCCCACTGGCGAATGATGCCGAGACGTAAACCTATCGGATTGGCCTTCTGACCCACTATCAGTTCTCCGCTTGCTGGTTAGTTGAAACAACAATTGTCAAATGATGCATACGCTTTCGAATTCTAAATGCCCTGCCTTGTGGCGCTGGAGAAATTCTCTTGACGGTTGGCCCGGGATCGACGAAGCACTCTTTAACCATGATGGATTCCGGATCGATGCCGGCATCCTTCGACGTCAGGTTGCTGATAGCCGACTTGAGCGTTAACTCCGCAGCCTTTGCCGCCATCTTATCAGAAAACTTGAGTAGGCTCAATGCTTCCTGTGCAGACTTTCCGCGGATCAGGTCAATCACCAGCCTCATCTTGCGCGGAGATGACCGATTATATCTTTTTATAGCACGCGCTTCCATTATTTCTTCCCTGTCTTCAGGTCTTTCCTATTCCCGGAATGTCCGCGGTACATCCGCGTAGGAGCAAATTCCCCGAGCTTGTGTCCAACCATGTTTTCGCTCACATAAACCGGAATGAATTTATTCCCGTTGTGAACTGCAAAGGTGTGGCCAACAAAATCGGGACTGATGGTTGACGACCGAGACCACGTCTTCACCACAGATTTTTTTCCCGACTCATTCATCACGGCAACCTTCTTCAGCAGTTTGTAGCTGATGAACGGTTCCTTCTTTAATGAACGTGGCATTCGATAATTCTCCTTTTACCCATTCTTTCTGCGGATGATCATGTCGTTTGAAAGCTTCTTCTTCCTTCTGGTCTTGTAGCCTTTGGCGAGCTGGCCCCATGGTGAGCGCATGTGCTTGCGTCCACCCCCTGATTTTGACCGGCCTTCTCCTCCGCCGTTGGGGTGGTCGATTGGGTTCATTGCCATACCGCGTGTTTGCGGACGAACGCCAAACCAACGGATTCGTCCTGCCTTGCCGTAGTCGATATTTTCATGCATTCCGTTGCTCACAACTCCAAGAGTTGCCAGGCAATCGGCAGGCACCATGCGGATTTCACCCGAAGGGAGCTTTAGTTGTGCCCTCTTTCCGTCCAAACCAACGAACTGCGCCGAAACACCGGCAGAGCGTGCCATTTGTCCGCCCTTACCCGGCTTCATTTCAATGTTATGAACTACGAGTCCGACGGGGATATTGCGAAGGGGCAGGCAATTACCATCACGGATTTCAGATCCTTCTCCGCTCATCAGCACGTCGCCAACCTTTACCTTATCAGGAGCAAGAATGTATCTCTTCTCTCCATCGGCATACTCCAATAGTGCAATTCTGCACGTTCTGTTGGGATCATACTCGATGGTGCGCACCGTTGCTTTAACACCAGGTTTGTTGCGTTTGAAATCGATGATGCGGTACATGCGCTTGTGTCCGCCGCCGCGGTGGCGCGACGTCACGCGTCCTGTATTGTTCCGCCCGCCGCTTTTCTTCAGCGGCTCAATCAATGATTTCTCCGGTTTCGAAGCCGTGATTTCATCGAACGTGCTCACGCTGTAAAAGCGCGTGCCAGGTGTTATTGGTTTTAAACTTCGGATACTCATAATATTTACCTTCAGCCTACTCCTCAGCTCCTTCGCCGGCAACGATGTCGATCGATTGTCCTTCTTTCAACGTGATGTAAGCCTTCTTCTTCAAATTGGTTTTACCAATCTGTACTCCTCTTCGTGTTGCACGTTTCTTTACCTTTCCTTTTACACGAACGGTACGAATGCTCACTGGATCTACGTCGAACATCTTCCTTATCGCATCACGAATCATGTACTTGTTGGCATTTGGAGCAACTTCGAAAACATATTGCCGGTTTGCGGCAAGCTTCGTTGCTTTTTCGGTGATAACCGGTTTTTTAAGAATAGTTATCACTGTTCGACTCCCGTTGCTTCTTCTCCAAAAGATTTTTCAAGCGTGCTCAGTGCACTCTTGAAGATTACCAGCGTGCCGTGGTTCAGAACATCGTATGCAGAGATCTTGTCTGCAGGGAATGTTGTAAGCCCCTCGATATTTCTTGCCGACAACACTAGACTCGTATCTGCCTGCGGCAGCAGCATTAGAACTTTACGGCCACCAACATTAAGAGCCGACAGTACTGAAGCAACATCCTTGGTGCGAGGTTTGTCAAGCGTGAAATCTTCCACGACAACTACGCTGTTCTCGCGAGCACGAAGGGAAAGTGCTGACTTGCGTGCCAAGCGCTTTACCTTGATCGGCAGATCTGCATGATAGGGGTGTGGCTGCGGTCCAAAAATGATTCCACCGCCAGGCATGAGTGGCGATCGGCTCGAGCCGCGGCGCGCTCCGCCTGTTCCCTTCTGCTTGAACGGCTTCTTACCACCGCCGCGCACTTCGGAACGGGTCTTGGTTTTATGTGTGCCCTGGCGCCTGTTAGTCAGATACGCTCTCACCGCCAAATACATGGCGTGCTCGTTAGGCTCGATACCGAAAACGGAACCAGGTAGCTCTACCGAGCCAACCTTTGATCCGTCCTTCGAATGAACATCCACAGTCATGGCGTTTTTCTCATTACATCTTCACAATTTCAACAACAGCATTGTGCGCACCTGGCACACTGCCCTTTACGATTATCAGGTTTTCGTCCGGGACAATCATCATCACCGTCAGGTTGCGAACAGTTGTCCTGGTTCCACCCATCCGTCCGGCCATCTTCATCCCCTTGAATACTCTCGATGGATACGAAGATGAACCGATAGATCCGGGAGCCCGAGGACGATCGCTCTGTCCGTGTGTAGCCATACCAACGCCACCAAAGTGGTGTCGTCTGACTACTCCCTGAAAACCTTTTCCCTTGCTGCTGGCAGACACCTTGATTTTGTCTCCTACCTGGAAGGCTTCAACGGTAAGGATATCTCCGTTTGAAACCTGATCGACAAGTTGGCGGAATTCCTTGAGGTGCCGTACAGGCGCTACGGAATTCTTTGCAAAATGCCCAGACAGCGGACGATTCACCTTACGCTCTTCGATAGGCGAGAAACCAATCTGGACAGCGGCATATCCATCATTCTCTTTTGTTTTTACCTGCACGACCGGACAAGGACCAGCTTCTATCACGGTACAGGGCACGAACTGTCCGTCTTCCGTGTAGATGCTCGTCATTCCGAGCTTGCGTCCAAGAATTGCACTCATTGATTCCGACACTCCTAGACTTTCACTTCCACATCAACACCAGCTGGCAGCTCGAGGCGCATCAGGGCGTCGATGGTTTTTTGAGTTGAACTGAAGATGTCAATCAAGCGCTTGTGCACTCGTGCTTCGAATTGTTCGCGTGATTTTTTATCGACGTGCGGCGAGCGCAGTACGGTATATACCGACCTCTCAGTAGGCAGTGGAATTGGTCCCGAAATCACGGCACCAGTTTGCTTAACCGTTCTTACAATCCGTTCCGCAGACCGATCGATCAGATTATGATCGTACGAGCGAAGTTTTATCCGAATACGTTGTGTTGCCACTCGAAAGATCTCCCTTTTGGAAGTACGTTATTTCCTTATTCTACAACTGCTGTTACGACGCCTGCACCCACTGTTCTGCCCCCTTCACGAATAGCGAAACGGAGGCCATCTTCCATTGCTACCGGTGTGATGAGTTCAACTTCGAGATTGTCGACGTTATCGCCGGGCATGATCATCTCTACACCTGATGGCAGGTTGAGAACGCCCGTAACATCGGTTGTGCGGAAGTAAAACTGCGGGCGGTAGCCGTTAAAGAATGGCGTGTGACGTCCGCCTTCATCTTTTGTGAGCACGTATGCCTGCGCCTTGAACTTGTGGTGTGGGGTAATGGAACCGGGTTTGGAAATAACCATACCACGTTCCAGTTCATCTTTGTCTACACCCCGAAGAAGCAATCCCACGTTGTCTCCTGCACGTCCTTCGTCCAGAAGCTTGCGGAACATTTCGATGCCCGTTACCGTGGACTTCTTTTGCAGACCGAAGCCAACAATTTCCACTTCTTCGTTAACCTTAACGATACCGCGTTCAATTCTTCCCGTACCTACGGTACCCCGACCGGTAATTGAGAACACATCTTCTACCGGCATAAGGAACGGTTTGTCTACGTCGCGAATCGGCGTTGGGATATAGCTATCAACGGCATCCATCAGTTCGTAAATACATTGAAGATCCGTATGATCTCCGCCAGCGCCTTCGGCAGCGGCATCGAGAGCCTTGAGTGCCGAACCCTTGATAATCGGGATTTCGTCTCCGGGGAATTCATATTTGGTTAGCAGCTCGCGGATTTCGAGTTCAACGAGGTCAACCAGCTCCGGGTCTGCGATATCGATTTTGTTCATGAACACAACGATTCGCGGAACGCCAACCTGTCGGGCAAGGAGGATATGCTCTCGCGTTTGCGGCATCGGTCCGTCCGTTGCAGCCACAACGAGTATGGCACCGTCCATCTGCGCAGCACCAGTGATCATGTTTTTCACATAATCGGCATGACCGGGGCAGTCAACGTGGGCATAGTGACGGTTTGCCGTCTCGTATTCCACGTGAGCCGTCGCAATCGTAATACCGCGCGCCTTTTCTTCGGGAGCATTGTCGATTGAATCAAACGTGCGCTTTTCTGCGAGGCCCTTAGCCGCCAGCGACATGGTGATGGCAGCCGTGAGCGTGGTCTTGCCATGATCTACGTGACCGATTGTTCCCACGTTCACGTGCGGTTTATTGCGCTCAAATTTTTCTTTGGCCATAATGCAAACTCCTCGTTGCTTTAGGGGTTTGAAGGTTGATTATTACAAAACAAACGTCGTTTTCGGGACAGAAAATAAAGTTACGGAAACTTTACGACATGTACACAAAAACACACCTCGCCGATGCCGTATCCAGTGTGGATTCAGCCGGAGCAGTATCAATCGTTGCTGTCCGCCTATCGGCGTTGGACGGCGGGTTCGTATCGCTCAAATTGCATGGTATACGAACCACGTCCCTGCGTCAACGATCGCAACTGCGTCACGTAGCCGAACAGTTGTGACAGCGGCACCATTGCCGTCACCACTTGCAGGATATCACGGGTTTGAATCCCTTCTACCCTGCCCATCCGTGTGTTAAGGTCTGCAATGACCTCACCCACGTAGTCCTCGGGCGTAACGACCTCGACTTTAAACACGGGCTCCATGAGGATCGGAGCTGCATGCCTTGCGGCATCGCGTGCTGCAATCGAGGCGGAAACGGCATAAGCCGTCTCCGTTGCGTCTTCTTCGTGGTAGACTGCGTTTACAAGAACCACCCTAACGTCAATCATGGGGTATCCTGCAAACGGTCCTACCTTGAGGGCTTCGATAGCCCCCTTCTCTACACTCTGTACGTACGGTTCCGGAAGTACATCTGGTGCGAGCTCATTGCTGAACTCGAGGCCTTTTCCGGACTCGTTCGGACCTACTACTAATGTTACCTGTCCGAATTGGTTCTTCCCTGCGTTGCTCCTGGTGAACTCACCCTGAGCCCGCGCCGTGGACGATACCGTTTCTCGATAGGCGACTTGTGGTTTCCCAACCTTGACGGGGACACCAAATTCGCGTTTAAGTCTGTCAGCAAGTATCTCCAGATGGAGCTCGCCGACTCCGCTAATTATGGTTTGTCCTGTCTCGGCATCGGTATGAAATCGAAACGTCGGATCTTCTTCAGAGAGCCGATGTAAGGATTCCGTCAGTTTATCCTGATCTGCCAATGTTCGGGCTTCGATCGACTGATTAATCACTGGTTCAGCGAAGTGGATGTTCTCAAGCAGTATGGGCTGTCGAGCATCACACAGCGTGTCCCCTGTGCGTGTAAACCGCAAGGCCGGTATAGCCACTATGTCGCCGGCAAATGCTTCGGAAAGTTCCTCCCTTTTGTTGGCACTCATGCGGAGAATTTTTCCAACGCGTTCCTTTTTATCGTTGCCTACGTTTAGCACCTGTTCACCAACACGCAGATGGCCTGAGTAGATTCTTATGAACGTGAGTCTGCCGACAAACGAATCGGTGATAACCTTAAATGCAAGTGCAGCGAACGGTGCTTCGTCCTTAGGTGGCCTGGTATCGTCGCGCTCAGGATTTTTAACATCATGTCCGTGGACAAATCCTGCGTCAAGGGGCGATGGAAGATAGTCAACCACGCCATCCAACAGTTGCTGTACACCTTTATTCTTAAATGCCGATCCGCAAAACACAGGCGTCAGCTTTAGATGAAGGGTTGCATTCCTGACAGCCTTTCTCAGCATATCGGTGGGAATGTTCTCTCCGGCCAGGTAGTGTTCGAGCAGGGCATCGTCGTACTCTGCTACAGCCTCAATCAGTACCTGCCGTTTGGCTTCTGCTTCCTGCCTCAAGCCCCCTTCCACCTGCTCCAGCTCTACTATCTTGTACTTTTCCGAATCTGTGCCATCGAACACGACGGCTTTCATTTCGAGCAGGTCGACGACGCCTTGAAAACGATCTTCAGCGCCGATAGGAATCTGAACTGCCACCGGACGTGCACCCAGCCGATTTCGCATCATCTCCAGCACGCGCCAGAAATTGGCTCCAATCCTATCCATCTTGTTCACAAATGCAATACGCGGCACGTGATACTGGTTTGCTTGGTGCCAAACCGTTTCCGATTGTGGCTCGACTCCTGCAACTGCACAAAAGAGAGCGATTGCTCCGTCGAGTACGCGCAACGATCGCTGGACTTCGGCAGTGAAATCTACGTGACCAGGAGTATCGATGATGTTGACGGTGTATTCATGCCAATGGCATGTTACTGCAGCAGACGTGATGGTAATTCCACGTTCGCGTTCCTGCTCCATGTAGTCGGTGTATGCCGTTCCTTCATGGACTTCGCCCATTTTATGAAGAACGCCAGTGTAGAACAGAATCCGTTCCGTCGTAGTCGTCTTACCGGCATCGATGTGAGCCATGATGCCAATGTTGCGAATGTGATCAATTTCGACGGTTCGCGGCATATTCGTCGGTTTAATAACCCGGTAATCTGTCAAAGAACAACTGGATGGTTACCAGCGGAAATGCGAGAACGCTCTATTTGCGTCGGCCATGCGATGCATTTCATCGCGACGTTTAATCGCGCCCCCTTCACCATTGGCTGCTGCGAGCAATTCCGCGGCAAGTTTCGAAGCCATGGTGTGGTCTCGCCGTTCCGAAGCATATTTTTTTATCCAGCGGATGGCTAGCGCAACACGTCGTTCTTCACGTACCTCCATAGGAACCTGATAGGTAGCGCCGCCGACACGTCGGGGGCGAATTTCAATAGACGGTGCAGCATTCTGAAGCGCCTTACGGAAGACTTCGATGGGATCCTGTTCCGTTTTTTTAGCGATGATCTCCAACGCTCCATAGACAAGCGACCGCGCGATTGCCTTTTTACCTTGATCCATGATGTTATTCACGAACCTAGCCAGGATCACATCGTTATACCGCGGGTCGGCTGCCACACGTCGCTTATCTGTATTTTTCTTTCTCATGCAAAATCAACAATTCTCAATGATCAATATTTTTACTTTGTGCAGATTTATCACTTCTTAGCTGGGGCTGCTGCTTTTGGTTTCTTAGCACCATACTTTGAACGGGCCTGTTTACGGTTTGCAACGCCCTGTGTATCGGCAGAACCTCTAACAACGTGATAGCGAACGCCGGGCAGGTCTTTTACTCTGCCACCGCGAATCAGAACAATCGAGTGTTCCTGAAGATTATGTCCTTCACCGGGTATATACGCCGTGACTTCGATATGATTTGTCAGCCGCACGCGAGCCACCTTGCGCAGCGCGGAATTGGGTTTTTTTGGTGTTGTTGTATACACACGCGTACACACACCGCGTTTCTGCGGGCACGCCTGCAACGCCGGGGACTTGCTTTTCACCTTGACTACAAGACGTCCTTTTCGCACTAACTGACTAATCGTCGGCATGAATTCCAGCCTTTGTGTTCGTTTGGATGATAATTAGACAATTGATGCCGCCTGAGGAAACCTCGGCGGCAATAGAGCCGACAAAAATAGTAAAAAAACGTCCGCCAATACGATGCCGGGTATTACGGATACCCGGCATGGCACAAAATTTGGAATGCTGCCGGGTAAGTTGCCGGGAGACATATGCTGCCGGGTAAGTTGCCGGGAGACATATGCTGCCGGGTAAGTTGCCGGGAGGCATATGCTGCCGGGTAAGTTGTACAAGTTGTACGGAAAGATCTGCCGTTAGGCAAAAACCGCAAATGAGATGTAGCCAGATATCGGTAGGCGCATTCCTCAGCGAGTGGACAACAGAGTGATCTCTGCTATCCATGCCCCTTGACAACTACCGTTAAAAAAATGACTTTCGCAGCACCCTCTGACTATTCGACTATTGTAAAGATCTCTCTTCTTCCCGATTCTATCAGGGGCACCAATGTGTTGTGATACCACTCCCCCCATTTCGGATCGCTGATGTTCGACATCGCCGATTCATATGCAGTGAGATTGTCGTAGGTACTTTCCATCACAAATGTGTAGGCGTCGCCTACAAGATCAGCAAGCACCCGCATGTCAGTCATGCCAGCAGCTGCTTCCATCATTTTCTTCCCCTCAGCCATAGCTTCTTTAAAGGGGCGTGCCATACCGTATTTCAGGTGAAAGATGTCGCGGACAAGAATCATAAATCCTCCGAATGTGGTGGTAAGAAGAACCTTAGTATCAACTTCGATCTCGAATTTCGGAAGAATGTGAATAAACCACAACTTCCTTAAAGATGACCATGCCGGGTATCAAGAGATACCCGGCATCGGGGAAACGCGGGATTTTGCTTTGTTCGACTTATATGGCAGGAGCGTTCAAGTGGCGCGCACATCTAACGACACCTTTGTGCCCGATCACAAGCTAAACCAAGGTCTTTACTTTGTAAGAATCTGCAATGATTCTTATCATATATTTATTGAGTAACGTTTGGGCACAATGCCCTTACCAAGGCCAGTCTTATTGCCCACCGGCTACCCTACCGCCCCTCTGCTCTCTTCTTCTGGTGCTCCTGCACCATCTCTTCCTGAATGTTCTTTGGAATGGGTGTGTACTTTTTGAATTCCATCGAAAATTCACCCTTGCCCTGTGTAATAGATCGTAAATCTGTTG
>JAGVJW010000082.1 GCA_020050895.1 bacterium
AGCGGAACTCTGAAAGCTACTATGGCATCAAGGATGACCTCGACCCACCAACAGACATTTTTCTTGCAACAGAACTTCAGTCGAAATCGCTTGATGAACCTGTCTTAGTAAATGCAGTGGTGAAAAAAGGACGCGAAGTATTGGGCGGCACCGCTGCAGCCAATATTCTCGAATTTCTTGAGAATCAAGTAATTCAGGGGAACTATGAAAATGTTACCCCCGAAGCACAAGGGATAGGTGAAGAGGGAATAAGGTTTGCCAGGAAGCAGTATGGCAATACCATTGGGATATCCGATGATGATGTGCAAACGTACATCAGGGTATCTGAGGGGTTACCACAGGATTACCAAAACAATAACGAAGTCATCGTAAGTGTTGCCGATGGAGTTTCATATCGTAGGTATGAGCGCAGAACGTCGGCAAATGCTGCACAGGGAGCAGGTGCAGATGAGTTTGACAGTACTATAGCAATGAACTCCACCCTGCCGGTGTATGGCGCTGAGCTGCGTTATGGCTTGGAGGCTATTAACTATCCGTCGCTTTGGAGCGAACGCCTTACGCTGAATGCGCTTTGGGGGTCTTCAAGATTGGGTCTGATTTTACCAACCAACGGTTGGTCGTCGGTAGCTACATCATTTGGTAACACACGAACGATGACGTATGCCGGACTAGGCATCAGCGGCGCCTTTGATTTCCCTATTAAAGTCGTCAGCGAGTCAGGTGTGTTCAACTTATCGACGAGCTACGTTTTTGATGATGCTAAACAAAGCGATTATATGCGGTATAATCCGGTGACAGGAAGAAACGAAGATTACCTTGTTCGATATCATGCATCGTTACAATACTCGTTTGCTGTTCAAATCGATAAAGAGTTTTCGTTCCGCATGCGGTTAGGCGGTACGTTGTATGGCATGGAATCGTGGGCTGTCGATGCATCGAATCCCGATAGTGTAGAATACAAAAAAGTGGCAAATGACAATATTGGCGGCGTGTCCGGACGCATTGACTTCATGACGACAGCATGGTCTACTCCTGTTGGTTTCTCGTTGTCGTATTTCGATGAATCGTTGTTATCGCTTGTATGGCTGCAGATTCCCATCATGCAGAATTTTGCAATAAGGCTTGATGCACAGATCTTCTCACCGCTTTTACGCGATCCGCACCCGTGGGAGACTGAATCTGTAGTAATCCCAAGTCTTCGATTCATTTTCAACTTCTAATAAGCCCCTTACCGAACAGAGAATGGATTAATAATGAAACGAACGTTACTTCTTCTAACTCTCATTATTTGTACTGCAACCTTGTGGGTTGTCACTCCTGGGAAGGGGCAGGGTCTGGAGCGAATCGTTGAGCAGATGAAAACGATTGACCCGGAAATTCTTCAGTACTTCCCGCGATGGCGTATTTGCGAGCCCGACCTGCAGATTCAAATCAAGCAGACGTTTGCTCTTACGGGCTACGATCCATCCAAGCTGGACCAGACAAACATTGTTATCACGTCGGCACCAATACGCCAGGATTTACCTGAGCCAGAATTCGATTTGATTCTTATCGAATGCGGTACCGAGAAGATGGTTGCGCAGGAAATTGCCCAAAACATGCGAAAGCTTTCGTTTAAGATCGTTGATCCCAAACGACCATATTGTTTTGTGGACATTCCTCCTTCAGAGCCGCCATCTGCGCCTCAGGCAGACGAGATAATAAACTACATGGAGCCAACAAATGTTACCCATGCTTTTACTTTGTCAGCTTTCGAGCAAACATTAAAAATCGGTAAGAGTGGATTTTGGTTGAAATCAAGCATTGGCACAGATCAGGTTGGCTACCACTATTGGTCTTCGGGTGAAGCCCGCGTTCAGTTGCAGCGTCCACTGTATACCAACACCGATCCGGAAACGCGCCGTGCCATACCATATCTTCTGAATGCACGGTTGGGAATGGCATATCGTCTCGTCGGCGCTCTGGATGGTCAGGAACGGTTGCTCGACTTTATCCCGGGACGGAAATTGAATGCCGGCTCAGGCGGTAAGCTCGTTGCAGGAATTGATTTTCATCTTCCCATGTATCCAAGGGTTGGTGTGTCTCTCAATATGGAACTTCCCCTTATGAGTATTTCTGCGGTAGACCCAATCGACCCCTCCACGTATTACAAGTACGACATGGGTACGAGAATGATCTTAGCCCCGGGTTATAACGAAGATCCGTATGCAGTTGCACCTCTCTTGCGTTCTACCGGACAAGCTACATTGTTTTATAATATTTGGGTTGGGGCTAAGGGGCCTGAAAACTTTTTTAGGATAGATCTCGGGATTAACTACGTCGAAGTTCAGGAAGCCGCTGTATTCAACGATACAGTGAATAAGCGTTCGTATCTCGGTGTTGAGGGTGTTTTGGGTCTAATTAAATACCATCCTGTTGAAACCCTCGATTGGATTTACGGAAAAATTGAATATCGTAATCAAGGGTCCTTCCCGTTTGGTTTAAGCCTACAGTTTGCTAACCAAGTGTTACTGGGAAGGGTCTATGTACCTATCCTTGGCGACTGGCTTATGCTGGAAGGAAAGTACAGCACTCCATTGAGAACTGTACGCCCTTACGAGCTTGACAATTTCTTTATGGTTTCTCCGGTGCTACGCCTGAACTTCTGAGAATGCTTTCGATCAGTTCAATGATTATTGAAAGGGCGTGCGTATCGTTCGCCCTTTTTCTTTTTACCACTACTCTTGGTAATCTTAATCTATACGCTGATGAAAGGCATAATTCTGATTCACTTCGGCTTGATTCCATTGCACGCATAAAGCGAACGGCAGAGGAGGCAAGAATTACGTCGACGCTGACCGGCGTAAAGATGACGATTCAAAACGTTGACATTACAAAGTTCCCACTGGTTAAACTGATTGTGGAAGTGTATGACGACAGTTCAAGAGCCATGGAACACGTCGACCCCAGCACGTTAACAGTTGTAGAAAACGGCGTCGCAAAACCTGTCTTGTCCATTGAGAAGATCGACATCAGAGACAGAATACCTGTGGATTTTGTCTTTCTTGTCGACGTAACAGGTACAATGCAGGCATACATCAACGGCGTAAAGAATAACATTGAAAAATTTGTCGACACTCTAAGAACAAGGGGCATAGAGTACCGTCTGGGTTTGATATTATTTTCCGATATAATCGAGACCTCATTCCAACCAACGACCGATGTAAAAGAATTCCTGGGATGGCTGAGCAAGGTCTTTGCATCTGGAGGCTTCGACGAGAAGGAGAATGCTTTAGAGGCTATTGTCGAAGGGGTTAAGTCCAAATGGAGTCCGGCAGCAAACCGCGTTCTTGTATTAGTGACCGATGCTCCCTACCATCAGATCGGCGAGCGAGGGAACGGCAGAACGTATATGAGTACAGAAACGACAATTGAACTGCTGAAGCAGCATGATGTGAGACTGTTCTGCATCGCTTCCCCAGATCTTAAGGAATATTCCGAATTATCTTTGAGTACCAGAGGATCGTTGTTCGACATCAGGCAGCCATTTTCACGAATTTTAGATCAATATTCAACACAGTTAACAAATCTCTATGCCGTTTCATATCGGTCGGATACAAAACTTACGTCGGATTCTATCAATGTTTCTATCCTCGACGAGAACAAACATGAATTGGTGAAACGAATGATTCCTATTGTCGAGATAGGAAGAAAATTTATTATCGAGAATTTGCTGTTTGAAACAAGTAGCGCACAGTTAGGTAAGAAAGTTGATGAGTTGAACGTACTGGTTGATTTTATGCGTATGCGTCCGGCTGTTCGGATACGTATAGAGGGACACACAGACAATAAAGGACCGCTCAAGCTGAACAATACTCTTTCACAAGCCCGTGCTGAAAGTGTGAAGGCCTTCATTGTACAGAAGGGTATTGATGCAAGAAGAATTCAGACCGTTGGGTTTGGTCCGTCGAAGCCGATTGGCGACAATAAAACCGAGTTTGGACGCAGCCTGAACCGTCGCACAGAAATTCTGATTGTTGCCAAATAATTCAGCTAGTGCATTTCCACGCTGAATGATCTGCCCTGAAATATGCTAGCATATCTAATGTTTGTGGTATCTGTTTCTGGGCGCAGGAAGAACACTGTGCTCACGGGACCCACCGACGAATTTCTTAGATCTATTCCGGCTACCGTTCCCTGTGTTCTGCTAACATAATTTACTGACTCTACCGGATTGAGTTTGCCAATGAAATAAATGGTTGCAGGCAGATGACTCTTTACAAGAAGCCCGGCAACCATCGAAACTATTTGCGTTTGTTTTCCAACATCAAGGTAGTTGGCTTCGCTCATTGCCTTACGCAGATTGCGTTCATACTCATTCATGGAAGCAGACCACGGATCAACAACAGGCGAGCCTATAATGAGGTCGGTAGTGCCTGAGTCTGGTCCCACATCGGCTCGGATACGGGCAATCACAGAATCAGCATCTGTGCTACTGACGCGAGAAAAGACAATTGCATATCTGACGTGTTTGGCCTTCCTTGTCTTTTCCCGTGCAATAATATCGCCCTGCTTTGGCATATCTCTGTACATGAGGCTTAACGTAAGTCCGACCAGAGCAAGAAGAGCAAATGCGATAAAAATGTATATCCACCCATTCTTCTGTGAAAGCGGAATTCCGTTTTCATCTTTCCTAATCATATTCAGAATTCCCTTTACGAAAACCGCCCTAATCCTCGGTTATTTCCTTGTCTGCGTATATGTCTATTTCAACCGGATACTCGCCGGTAAAACATGCCGTGCAATAACCAACACCCGGCTCGTGAGGAACGGAGTCCATCATGCCCTGGACACTAAGGTAGCGTAGAGAGTCCACACCCAGCTCTCTGCCAATTGATTCTTCAGAGTCGTGATGATTAGCAATCAACTCTTCCTTGCTTGGGAAGTCCATCCCGTATTTACAGGGAAATCTAACAGGGGGCGATGTAATTCG
>JAGVJW010000121.1 GCA_020050895.1 bacterium
ATACTATACGGTGGAAACCGCATCGGAATAAAATCCGTGCTTTTCTATGCACTTTTAGGTATCGCACTTTGGGTTTTGATTTTATTCTCAGGTATACACCCAACAATTGCCGGTGTTGTATTGGCGCTCACGATTCCTGCTGATGCGAAAATTGATTCGGGTGGATTTACCGACCGTGCTACCGAGATCATTAGGAAGATTCGGCACAAGGTTGTGAGTGATGAGGAGGAAGGAATCCAGATGGACAATGTACATGCCCTCGAGGAAATGTGCGAGGCTGTTCAATCTCCATTGCACCGAATAGAGCATGCACTGCAGGGGTGGGTATCGTTTGCAATCCTTCCCGTGTTTGCACTGGTGAACGCCGGCGTCGTCATCGATACATCATCCTTGGGTAAGCTCTTTACGCCTGTTGGTTTGGGAATTGTGTTTGGGTTATTCATCGGCAAACAGGTCGGCATAACTGCAGCGGTATGGGGCATGGTCAGACTCAAGCTGGCCGTCCTACCAAAAAATGTTTCCTTTCTCCAACTTTATGGAGTCAGTATTATCTGCGGCATTGGATTTACGATGGCTTTGTTTGTTGCTAACCTGGCGTTTGTTGCTCCCGCAGACCTAAACATATCAAAGCTTGGCATCATTACGGGGTCGCTGCTGTCATCAATCGTCGGGCTTGTTTTTCTGCGGCGTGTTCTGCCCAAACAGGCAACAGCCTAGCACTCATCGACATGATTTCTCTGCGAACTCCACTCGGGCGGAAAAATTTGGAAGCGCTCAGTGGGGTATTCTTGCTGCTCTTCCTTGTCGAACACCTAATTGCCAACACTCTGTTATTGCTGAGCGATCCGGAACCATACCGTTGGTACACCTCTTCTGTTGGTGCATCGATTTTTGTGAGGATCTTGGAAGTTGTATTGTTCGTGCTTTTCATCACTCACATCGTTGTCGGGTTAGTCATGCGTCTGCATCACAGACAAATTCAACGTCGGAACCCTAAACTTCCCAAGCCAAAAAACTTCTCGACACGATTTATAGGCTATACAGGCGTTATCATCCTAATTTTTCTTATCATTCACCTTCTTCGATTTTTCATTCCTAACAGGGTTCTCGAAACAAAGGGGTTCGACTTATATACTGAAGCCCATGCTGCATTTGCCTCTCTCCCCTACACAGTCTTCTATGCAGTGTCAATGCTAGCACTAGCCTCTCATCTGAGGCATGGAATAAGAAGTTCTCTTTTTTCGTTCAGGTTCATACCACGGGAGTACATAGCAAGAATCAAAACAATTGCATCCTGGATGGGATTTATAGTCCCGCTGGGGCTTGCAGGCATAGCGCTATGGCTATTTGTGGTTGGGAATCTGATGTGAAGTTTGAGACTTTGGCAAGATGATGGTCGATAGACATCCTTATGGATTTCCTTCAGTCACGGCACGAATCCTATACTCTTCCACTGGCCTGCCGTTAACTAAGTGCTCTTCAATAATTCTATCCAAGACCTGTGGAGTACACGAGTGATACCAGATGTTATCGGGGTGAACGACTGCAATCGGACCCATTGCACACATGCGAAGACAGTTCGCATTTGTTCTATACACCTTGCCTGGAACATCGAGTCCGCGTTTTCTCAGCTCCTGTTTAAGATACTCCCACGATGCAAGGCCGACCTCTCTTGAACAACATTTAGGCTCGGTTTGATCGGCACAGAGAAAGATGTGGTGTTGGTGAGTACCGGGATGCAACTCCCGAACTTTTTCGGTGAGCTTTTTTTTCCCGGGATGTTCGCGATCGACTGCATTGTCCGAACTCATCATTACAACCTGTCACAAGATAATGGAGTACGTCCACTTAAGAGCATGCCTCCTAAGATGCGTGAATTGCGCTCAAAATTACAGCGCTGTGGTTTCATTCAATTGCAAGGAAAGGGACGTCACGAAAAATGGTACCATGCTAAAAGTAAAGTACTCATCGTACTCTCGGGAAGTGATGGATCAAATGCAAAACCGTATACTATCAAAATTATTGATGATGCTATCAAATCTGTCAAATCATGAAAGACAACATTCACTACACCATGATCGTTGAATGGTCAGATGACGACGATGCATTCATTGTTACGATCCCTGAATTTCGGAATGCAAAGACTCATGGAGCCACCTATGAGGAAGCCACTAAAACGGGTCTTGACTTAATTGAAACATTAACAGAATTCTACAAGGAAACCGGTGCTCCGATATCCAAACAGACAAATTATACACATAGGAGCAGTTAATTCAATCAAATCTCGTTGCACTATTTAACCTAATAAACAATTCCTTAATATCATTTACTTTCATCAGCCCCTTATCGCCTTCTCCGTGAATGCGAACAGCGACTGAGTCATTATCAATTTCTTTAGAACCGATGATAAGAGCATAGGGCACTTTCTTTTGTTCGCTCTCGGCAATTTTTCTGTTGATCTTTTCCTTTCGTACATCACAATGTATTCGCAAGCCCATACGCTCAAATTCGGCGCATAAATCCATTGCAAACGAGTGGTGCGCCTCAGCAATGGGTAGGATGCTTACCTGTACGGGGGCCAGCCAAAAGGGAAAGTTGCCGGCATAATGTTCGATCAAGATGCTGATGAATCGTTCCATTGAGCCGAATGGAGCGCGGTGAATGATAACAGGACGGTGCTTTGCGTTGTCGGCGCCAACGTACTCCAACTGAAATCGCTCCGGCATCACGTAATCCACCTGCACTGTGCCAAGTTGCCACTTTCGGCCAATTGCATCGCGTACGATGAAATCAATCTTCGGTCCGTAGAATGCCGCTTCGCCAATACCAATAAAATATTCAAGCCCCATCTCGTCAGCCGCTTCCTTGATTTCGTTTTGTGATCGTTCCCAGTACTGTAGATCACCACCGTACTTCTCTGCATTATCGTCGCGAAACGAAAGTCGCGTGGTAACCTCCATGTCAAACGTTCCAAAGACAAGTTGCGTGAGCTCAACTACATTTTTGATTTCGTCCTTAAGCTGGTCTTGCGTGCAGTAAATGTGTGCATCATCCTGTGTGAAACCACGCACCCGACTCAAGCCATTTAATTCGCCGCTTTGCTCATATCGGTATACTGTGCCAAACTCGGCAATTCGATATGGTAAATCCCGATACGATCTGGGCTTTGATGCGTAAATCTGATGGTGATGCGGACAGTTCATCGGTTTCAGCAGATATTGTTCGTCCTCGACTGTAATCGGGTCGAACTGCGAATCGGCATAGTACGGGTAATGACCAGAGGTTTTATATAGTTCCAAATTTCCAATATGAGGCGTAATCACTTCCTGATATCCGCGTTTGAGTTGCTCACTGCGCAGGAATGCTTCCAGTGTTCGCCGTAAAATGGTTCCGTTGGGGAGCCACACCGGTAAGCCCCCTCCTATCAATGGTGTGATGAGATAGATTTCCAATTCACGACCCAGTTTTCTATGATCGCGCCGTTCTGCTTCCTCACGTTGTTTAAGAAACTCCTCAAGCATTTGTTTCTTAGGAAACGAAATGCCATAGATGCGGGTGAGCATCTTTCGCTTTACGTCGCCTCGCCAATATGCGCCCGCAACGGAAAGGAGCTTGGGGAATCTGAGCATTCCCGTAGAGGGGACGTGCGTTCCGCGGCATAAATCGGTGAAGTTGCCTTGGGAGTAGAACGTTACGTCCTGATCCTTCAATCCTTCAAGTAGCTCGAGTTTGTACTCGTCGCTTTTTTCCTTGAAGTACGCTACGGCATCTTCCCAATCGATTTCGATCCGTTGATATGGTACATCACGTTTTATGAGTTCCGACATCTTAGACTCTATCGCCGGTAAATCGTCGACTGAGAGTCTTATATCGCCAGGAAGGTCTACGTCGTAATAAAATCCGTGTTCAATGGGCGGACCGATTCCAAACTTTACGCCAGGGTAGAGATCTTCTAATGCTTCGGCCATCAGGTGCGCAGAAGAATGCCAGAAAATTGCCTTGCCCTCGTCATCATCGAATGTAACTATTTTTATCTTTGCGTCGGCTGTTATCGGACGCGATAAATCGTATGGTACATTGTTAACGAAAATGCCCAATGCATTCCGCGCTAGTCCTTCAGCGATACTCCTGGCGATGTCTGTGCCTGTAGTGCCTGCAGGGTACTGTCTGACGTCACCATTAGGCAAGGTAATGTTAATCATATCGCACGAATTTAGTGTTTGAGGTCTACTTCTTAAGAATCACCATTTCGACGCGACGATTCTCCTGACGTCCTTCTGGTGTACCATTACTTGCAACAGGACGACTTTCGCCATAACCCTTTGGCTTAATTCGATCAGGGCTAATCTTATGGGTCGTATTTAGATACTCAACAACGGAATTAGCACGCCTGTCTGACAATCGAAAATTATACTGGTCCGATGCAACACTATCGGTGTGGCCACCGAGTTCTACAATCATCGTAGGGTTGGCCCTGAGCATCTGTGCAACCCGATCCAATTCCGGGAACGATTCCGGACGCAAATTCCATTTGTCATAATCAAAAAAGATATTGTTGATCCGTGCTACGCTTCCCTCTTCTATTGGAACAAGGTACAAGTCGCGAGTTATTTCCGTGTATTCCGTGATTTGTGTGAGATCGAGATTTTCGTTTACGGAAATGAATCCTGGGGCCGATGCACGGAAACCATATTTCATGCCTGCCGGAAGCACAATTTTATAGGCTCCAGTTTCCGGAGTAGAGCGTGCAATCCCCAGCTCCTTACCCGATGGCAATTCCTCGTAGGCAATGTCTGCTTCGATTGGTTCCAGCGTCTTCTTGTTCAGTACTCGCCCCTTAACAAGTACCACTGGACGTGGACGTGCGGTTTCGGGAAGTTTAATTTTAAAAATGTCGCCCAACCCAAAGCTGTTCGAGAAGGAAACGTAATAAGCGTAATCACCAGATGCTGGGATGGTGTAGTAGATGTCCCAGCGTGCAGTGTTAATGAGAGGACCAAGATTTTCGGGCTGGCTCCACACACTCCACGTTGAATCAAGCCTTCTCGTTACAAAAACATCAAAACCTCCATAGCCACGATGTCCGTCTGATGAAAAGTATAGCGATGAATTATCAGACGCGATAAACGGCGTTGCTTCGTGTCCGATGGTATTTACAACATTGCCCAAGTTCTTCGGCTCACTCCACGTGCTATCTGGTTGTCTGAACGAAACATACAGGTCCTTACCGCCCTTTGAATCGTTTCTTTCAATTGCCATCAGCAACGTTTTCCCATCGTTGGCCAATGAGAATTCGTGAAAGCGATTCTTATTGTAATAATTTTTAATGGTTAGGGGGCGAGGGATAGACCATCCGCTCTTTGTGCGAAACGATATTGCAACACTTCGTTGAGTGTTTGTGGGATCGCTGTAAGCATCGGCAACAACAGCCGTGTTCCCATCGGGAGTAATCGAACACATGTAATTGAAGTCGCGATTATTCAACGGTACACCAATGTTTCGCGCTTCACTCCACGAACCGTTTGGCAGCAGCTCGCTAACCCAAATATCCTGTCGTCCACCTCCGATGTTTTCCGGCGCCTGACTCCTACAGAAATACAGCGTCTGTCCGTCTGGTGAAATCACCGGCAGAATATCATCATACGGTCCATTCACCGACGGTCCCAGATTTACCGGCAGGTACATCGAGTCTACCTGCTGTGTATCGGCCTCCTGAGCCGATGCAACATTTAAACCGATACCTAACGCTATTATTACAACAGCGATGAACACATAACTGTGTTTAGTTATCATACCGTTGTTATCAGTTCCATTACTTAACCTTTTCAATCGTCATTTCGATTTTTTCCAATGGGCGTGTAGCACCATCTACTGGAACTGCAGCTATTGCATCAACGACTTCCATACCCGACACAACTTCTCCAAACGCCGTGTATTTCCCGTCAAGGTTATTGGCATCACCCAGGCAAATAAAGAACTGACCGCCGTAACTGTTTGGATCATTAGTCCGGGCCGCAGACAACACACCCTTGCCATGGTGCTTATTGCTGAATTCTGCGGGAACCTTTTCCGGCCAGCCGCCTTGGCCCCACGTCTCCTTAGGCTTATCCTTCGAATTTGGATCGCCTCCTTGAATTACGAAACCGGGAACAATGCGGTGAAATGCCGAACCGTTATACCATCCTTCCGAAACGCGTGCTTCAAAGAAGGCACAGTGCTTCGGAGCTACCGATGGCCAAAGTTGAATTCGAATTTTCCCCATATCGTGGTTGCCCTGCCGGACTGATATGATGTACTGAGGTTGTGTGTCCGACATTAATGCTCCAATCAGGACAAGCGTTGAAAAAAGAGTTCCGATCATGATATCATGCCTTTGTAAATAATGTAGTCAGTGAAGTTTTAGTAGTCGAATGCTTTTAATTACCACCGGTTTTTTTGGAATTCCTTCCATTGCGTCTGGATCCCTTTGCTCAACCTCGACAGAACCTATTTTAGAAACAACGTTTAAACCATCAATCACGCGGCCGAATATCGTGTATTGGTGCGGCAGGGCTGAAGCCTTTTCAAGGCAAATAAAAAACTGACTTGTACCAGAATTTGGTTCTGTGGTTCTAGCCATAGCAACCACTCCAAATTGATACCCCTCCTTTGCCGATGGCATAGATGCATCGAGTTCTTCGGCAAGGGGCTTCCCATCTGCAGACTCACCACCTGTGCCCCACTCGGTTCTGGCATTTGCATCCCGAGTTTTAGGATCGCCAACCTGTATTACAAAGTTCTTTGCGACACGGTGGAACAGAATGCCGTCGTAAAATTTCTTTCTTACAAGACCGAGAAAATTTTTCACAGTGAGCGGTGCATCCTTACCATATAATCCCAACGTCATGTTACCTGCAGTTGTTCGAACTTCAACCACATCCGTTATCACTGCCGTATCTGCCTTCATCTGCATATTACTATTTGCTGTCGAATCAACCGAAGCAGGTGGCGGAGTCATCTCTCGTGCAAGGTTAGTTCCTTCGCGCTGCCCGGTATCGGAAGTGCAAGCCGTTAGGAGCACCACAGTACCAAGCGCAATTCGGTAGATAATGAAAGCGTTCATATTTCGCGTTCGCAGGTAACGGAGCAGAAATGCAATCGACCAATACCCACTTACCATTGATGCAAGTGTTGCAATTAACAATGCTGCTCCCGACTCTTGCCAATTCAAATGTTCAACTTCCCCGGCAAACTCAAGGATGCCCGATCCCAAAATTGCGGGTATCGATAATAAAAACGAAAATCTGGCGGCATGTTCGCGTGTAAGCCCCCTGAAAAGTCCAGCCATAATGGTTGTTCCGCTTCTCGATGAACCTGGGATTAGAGCTAGCACCTGGGCGCATCCAACAATCATTGCATCAAGAAAATTCAACTGAGCAGACGTTCTCGAAAAGGTTGCCTTACGCTCGGCTATCCAAAGAAGAATGGCAACAACAATCAGGCTCGACGCAATGATGTGCAAATCCTTGGTGAGCGATCCTTCGATTACATCTTTGAAAGCAAGGCCTGCTACAACAACGGGAACAGTGCCGACAATTACAAACCATGCCAAGCGCGAATCGCGGCTCTGCTCCTTGATTGGCAGTCTGCCCGAGCCAAAGTTTTCAAGGAAAAAGTGTTTCGACATCGAAATGATATCTCGTCGGAAATAAACAATAACGGCAACTAGCGTACCAAGTTGAATCGTTGCAATAAATGCAGTCCACGATTCAGGATTATTTGCATCGATCGTTCCAAGGAGTGCTCCAGCAATCGTAAGATGTGCAGTGCTCGATATCGGAATAAACTCTGTAAGACCCTGGATAACGCCGAGTAAAAGGGCAACTAAAAACGACATGTACACAAAATTAGCTCAGTGAGCTTCGTACCACGATACTCCGAATCCTGTTTCTACCACGATTGGTACACCTTTAAGAGGCAGCGCATGCTCCATTTCATGTGTAACTAACGTCTGCAATTCCTTTACTTCGGATTTCTTTGCCTCGAATACCAGCTCGTCGTGCACCTGAAGCATCATTAGTGACTGAAACCTTTCCTTCTCCATACGAGCATGAATGCTGATCATTGCCATTTTCATCATGTCGGCAGCAGTACCCTGGATGGGAGTGTTAACGGCAGCACGTTCAGCAGCTGCCTGAAGCTGACGGTTGGTACTGCTGATTTGCGGGAAATATCGCCGACGTCCGAGCAGGGTTGTTGCATAACCGCGCTCACGCGTCAGCCGTACAGTCTCATCCATGTAACGTTTGATACCAGGATATTTCTCAAAGTAGTTAGCGATTATCTGTTGTCCCTCCGAACGTGATATGCCAAGTTGCTGAGATAATCCAAAGGCACCCTGACCGTACATGATGCCAAAGTTGGTAGTCTTGGCAATACGGCGTTGTTCGGATGTTACCTTGTCTATCGAAACTCCAAACAATATCGCAGCAGTCGACTTGTGGACGTCGGCACCATCATTGAATGCAGCGATGAGATTTTCATCCTGAGAAATTCCAGCCATAATTCTTAGCTCAATCTGAGAATAGTCAGCAGACATGATGACGGCATCATCCGCCTGCGCCACGAATGCTTTTCGAATTCTCTGGCCAAGCTCTGTCCGGATGGGAATATTCTGAAGATTTGGATCCGTTGATGACAACCTGCCGGTGGCAGCAACAGTTTGATTGTATGTTGTATGAACGCGGCCTGTGCGAGGATTGATTAGCCGAGGCAAGGCTTCGACATACGTTGATCGAAGCTTTTCAACCTGTCTGTAATCAAGCACCATTTGTGCAATCGGGAACGATTCCGCCAGTTCGGAAAGGACACCCGAGTCCGTCGAATAACCGGTCTTGGTCTTTCTGCCAACGGGCAACATCATTTTTTCGAACAACACTTCGGCTAGTTGCTTGGGAGAACCAATGGTAAACTCTTCGCCAGCTTCCTTCCACACTTCCTTTTCGAGCCGAGCCGCCTCCGTTCTCATAAAACCCGCAAGGTCTCCCAGTGCATCGGGATCGATTCTCACTCCATTGAATTCCATCGCCACAAGAACACGCTCCAATGGAAACTCAACTGTCTCTGCAAGTTCTAGAAGCTTTTCTCTCTTTAGCACTGCAAACATCATGTGCTTCAATTTCAGTGCAACATCAGCATCCTCGCAGGCATATTCGGTGATAGAATGCAGATCGACGTCCTTCATTGACTTTTGCTGCCCTCTTTTCTCTCCAATCAATTCAGTTATGGGGACAGTTTTATAATTCAGCCAACGCTCTGCAAGAGCATCGAGGTTATGGTGCCGATCAGGATCCAGGATGAAACTTGCAAGCATACTATCGAATGTAATCGGCTGCACGTCTATGCCGTAACGCCGAAGTATCAAGGCGTCGAACTTCAGGTTTTGCCCAATCTTACCAATGTGTTGATTATGAAGAATTGGCTTAAGAGATTCAGTCACAAGATTTACGTCGAGTCCATGCTGCTCACTGCCGGATGCAAACAATGTACCAGTGGATGCTTGTATTGGGTCGTCGACATCAATGTAAAAAGCGCGTCCCTCCTTGGAACACAGAGCGATGCCGACAATACTGCATTGCATTGCATCTAGTCCGGTGGTTTCGAGGTCGACGCTCAGCTCCTTAACATTCTTCAATTCGTTTACCAACTCGTCGAGCCCTCCTGGTGTGTCAACCAGAACATAAGTATGTTTAACATCGTTAATTGTTTTTAGCTTATCGGCTTGATGCAAATTCTGCGTCTCACTCGATTCGTCGGATTCCCCGCTGCCTGCCCCTTTCAAGTCATTAGATATACTTTCTAACTCAACACCTGCAGACTCAGCATATTTTCTGAATCTGTTCCTAAGAGTTGTGAATCCAAGTTCTGCACACAGTTCATCAATTGCTGCGTAGTCCATAGGCTTCCGTTCCAGCATAACGCGCTTTGCATTGATTGGAACGTCTTTATGGATTGTTACCAGCTTTTTCGATAAGAATGCAAGATCTTTTGATTCTTCTAGTTTCTTTCGGAGCGATTCCTTTTCAATACTATCAATGTTTACATAAATGTTTTCGATGGAGCCAAACTTTTCTACGAGAGGTTTTGCCGTCTTTTCTCCAACGCCTTTCACACCAGGAACATTA
>JAGVJW010000224.1 GCA_020050895.1 bacterium
CATCACGGGCGAAAACGCGTGGATAAAAATTTACAAAATGCAGGACAGCGCAGGCAGCGCTCCATATTGGCAGCCTACTCTTTGTCAGCATTGTGATGAGCCCCCTTGCGTAAAAGTTTGCCCCGTCGACGCCACGTTCAAGCGTAGAGACGGCATTGTGTTAATTGATAATAACCGATGCATTGGTTGCCGCTTCTGCATGGCAGCCTGTCCCTATTCGGTGCGTGTCTTCAACTGGTCGGAGCCATGGCAGGGTGCATTCGCCGAGCAGAGCGAATACACTCCCGACTATGCAGGAGTACCGAGCGTGAGAGGCACAGTTGATAAATGCGACTTCTGCCCGCACATGATTGATAAGGGCGAAATGCCTCACTGCGTTTCTGCTTGTCCAAACGATGTATTCAGTTTCGGAGATCTCTACGAAGATTCCGTTACCAACGGCAGTGGACAATCGTTTCAGCTGAGCAAATTGCTGAAGGATCGAGCGGGCTATCGGCTTATGGAAAATTTAGGTACCCAACCCAGCGTATACTATCTCCCTCCTTCGGATAGGGTAGTTGATTTTGAAGAAGGGTTGAAAAATTACACAGAGTTCGAATCAGTTAAGAAACCTGTTCAATTATGAGCGCAGAATATGATCGGCTTGTGAGTGACCTTGCTCCTCAAAAATTTGGTTGGAGGGGGAGTGTTTGGGTAACGTTTCTGATTCTTATAATCCTGATTGGAGCGTACTGTTATATACAGCAAGTCCGCGAGGGATTGGTAGTGACCGACATGAGAGATTATGCCCTGTGGGGTATCTACATTTCGAATTTCGTGTTCTTTGTGGCAGTAAGCCTGGTGGGTTCGTTGATAACTGCCATCCTGAGGTTATCAGATGTAAAATGGAATACACCTCTTACGCGTATATCAGAGATCATTGCCGTTGCTGCCGTTATGATGGCAGGTGTAACCATCGTTATCGATATGGGGAGACCGGACAGGGTATTGAACCTGTTTATACACGGAAGGCTTCAATCGCCTATTATCTGGGATCTGCTTGTTGTTAACACCTACCTGGTAATCAGCTTGTTGCTGTTGTACTATCCGCTTTTACCCGATCTGAAGATACTTAGTAAATATTTTCAGAAAAAAGTAAAGTTAAGTAAGTGGTACGACAGGTTTTCGCTTAACTGGACAGGCAGTGCAAAGCAGCATAAAATTTATTCCAATGCAACTACGACGCTTTCTATTTTAATTATCCCTGTTGCCTTTGCCATTCACACAGTTACTGCATGGTTGTTCGAGACAACGTACAGGCCAGGCTGGGATAGCACAAACTTTGGACCCTACTTCATTGCCGGCGCCTTTGTAGCAGGAACGGGCGCTGTGATTGCCGTCATGTATGTGCTAACCAAGGTGTATCACTTGGAAAAGTACATCACTGCCGACCATTTTGATAAGATGGCTAAAATTCTCGTGATGCTTTGCTTGGTGTACCTGTACTTTAATATCAACGAGTACTTGATGCCAACATATAAATCCACCGAGGAAGAGGCTGGGCATTTACGTTCTTTATACACCGGTGAATATTCGTGGTTGTTTTGGACTGTAATTTTCGGAGGCCTCATATTGCCTGTAATCGTCTTACTGTTTCGGAAGGGTCGTAAGCCATTACCATTGTTTATTGTTTCGTTGGCAGTTGTTCTTGGTTCCTGGTGGAAACGATACATCATTGTAGTACCAACGCTAAGCCACCCCTTTCTACCAATTCAAGGCGTCCCCGAATCCTGGCGGCACTATTCACCAACGCTGATGGAATGGATGATTACCCTTACAACCTTGGCAGCCGCGCTGCTCATTATAACATTATTGGTGAGGTTTCTGCCAGTTATTCCAATCCATGAAACAGCGGAAGAACGACAATTAATCGAACCATCATCAAATAATTGATTATGAGAACCAGTATCATGCTGCTGATGTTGCTTGTATTCAATGCAGCGTTCGCCCAGGACTCAAAACAAACTGTGAGGATGTCAGCGCAGTATACTAAGGTCATGCCCGAAGCATCTTTTATCAGCATTTCAGCGAAGTACAAAACAAAGGACGGATTTGAGCCTGCCTCGAATATGGCTTGTAATGTTTATTTGTCGGTGTCGGAAGATTCCTTGGTTTTCGTTGGAAAGACCATCACGGGCTCGGATGGCAAAGCCAAATTTCCCATCACGTTGCGAAATGTGAAGGAGGACGACCAATCTCCCGTGTTCACCTATGTTGTAAAAGTTGAAAACAACACGCGGTTTGATGATAATGAGGCAAGCGTGAGCTTTTCCATTGCGAACATCACAACTGAGTTGCAAACAGTTGACAGCGTTGAACAAATCACTGCTGTACTCACTGATGGTTCTGGGAAACCGTTACCAGACCAGCCACTGACAGTTGGACTTAAACGGATGTATGGATTGCTACAGGTGGGAGACGAAAGCTACAAGACCGATGAAAGCGGGTCTGTTACGGTATCACTGCCCGACTCGATGCCAGGTATCGATGGGAAACTGATGTTTGAAGTTGCCCTAAATGAGAGCGATACCTATGGCACAGTAAAGGCGTTGGTAAAATCAAACAACGGTATTCCCGTTCATGACGAGTCTACGTTTGACCAGCGCACAATGTGGTCTCCACCGTTGATGGCACCATTGTATCTGCTGGTGTTTCCCAACCTGATCATATTGGGCGTCTGGATTCCACTACTTATTTTAATATTTAATCTTTTC
>JAGVJW010000046.1 GCA_020050895.1 bacterium
AAGACTCTGTCGGCGCTGGACGTATCCTGCAAACGCGGCTGGACGCAGATAGCAACAGAGAGAATAGTTTTACCTCCCTGTTCCTCGACGTCGAACGGGACAGCCAGCCATTGAATTTCTTGTGACGGCATGATTAATTCTCCAATGAATCAAGCGAAAGCATTGCAGTAATCCTTCCACATGGAAGCCTGCGGGAGTTGATCGAGGAATGTTGGGTCACTGTCGCTGCCCTTGAGCTGCCGTTCGACCGTGACGCCAACACTAAAGCTGATGAAGAGAATTTCGATTTCAACTTCGATAGTGGCAACGCCATAGACCTTGCCATTCGACTGCCACGTCAGCTTGAGTTCGAACAGAAGGCTCACGCGGATCAATCCAAGAATCGACAAGTTGCCAGTTAAACGGAAATATCCAGTCAGTTCCGATTGCTCAACTTGTTTACCATCAACTTCTTTAGTTTCAAGCTTGTAGTAGATACCGGCCATTACGCTGGCGCCGCCAGAGGCCACACCTACGTCGAACGCAAAGTTCCCGCCGAACTCGAATGCAGCTTCCAGCATGCGCACTCCCTTAGGAGTGATCTCGATGCCAAAGAAACCGCCTCCGCCGAACACCATCACCGTAATCCGGAACGGATTCTCCCGTGTGCAAAAAGCGAAGTAGGCGGAGAATGGTCTTCCATCGAACGGCACAGTTATCCTCATCAGGAACGACATGTTCATAAGGGAGAATACGCCGACGGTTACGTTGGGAAGCGTAATTGTGAGTGAGGCAGTAATGCCGGTAGGTAGCACATCGAAATCAAATGAGAAACCTACGCCTCCCGAGCCTCCTCCACTAGGAATAAGATCCTTAAGTTTATTTACAAATGTTAGGGGGCCAGCAAATTCAACACTTTCCAGATCCGGATCGATACTCGGCTTTTCTCCCACTCTTGCCGAGATGGCAATGCGGTTAAATTTGATGATGAGAAACTGAGCGGCTCCATCGCCGATGAGATTGACGATAAAATTGCTGATAGAACCATACAGAAGGACTTCGGGCGGATCGAGATTGAGCTTCTTCTTGAATTCAGCCTTCAGGTAAAGTATTGCCTTTTTGCTCTTGTCTCCGGTTCCGGGATACTTAGGAACAAGGATGTTGCCGGGAGAACTCTTGATTTCCGTTTGCCATTCGTAAACAAGTTGAACACCCTTCTTCAGAGCTTCGAGGGCGCCTGTAACTTCTTCGTATTTCTTGTAGGCTTCGTTGCCTGCTTCTTTGAGCGGACCGATAACCTTATCAACCTCGCTTTTTAATTCATTGACCTTATCATCAACCTTCTTCTTCCATTCCTTAAGCTGGTTGTCGAGCATCTTCTTGGCATTGGCCACTTCGGACGTGATGTCGTTCTTGGCTTGCTGCATCTCCGACTTAACGTCGTTTACCATTGCCTCGAGTTTATCCTTGGCATCCTTTACGTCGGAGTCTGCACTCGCGATATCATTTACTTTCTGAGCGGCAGCTTTGATGATGTCGTTTTTGTCGATGATATCCTGAATTGCCGTGGCAATATCAGATTTAGAAACGGCTCCCTTGATGTCGTCCGATACACCAAAGTCATCTTTTTTATCAAGTCCGGGCATCTTATCCATGTTGTTCATGATGCCCATCACAAAGTCAAGCACATCCTTGAGTGTAATATCGCCGAGGATCTTACTATTAAGAATATCCTCGAAGTACTGCATTGGATCGAAGTTGCCGGCAGCCATTGCAGTTTCTGCAAGCTTCTCTGGTTTGAAGTCTCCGGGGATTGGTCCCAGCAAGCGCGAAAGGCCGCCAATGTTAATCGACGGGGCTGCGAGGCCGCCCGCTTTGTCGGACTGAGCGTTGAAGTTCATCCCAACAGTATTGAGCAGCCGTGCAAAAATCTGCGAAGGATTCTTGATGTTGGCAGGATTTACAGCCTCACCCTTAGGTGTATCAGGCCCCTTCTCAAATGCCCACTCCAGATATTTTATGAAGAAGGAGATGTCCTGCTCAGCGTTTGTCCCAAGCAGTTCGTTTACCTTCTCGATAGCAACTGCCGACTTGAACATCTTTGGGAAGAATCTCGGTGTGCTTCCCTTTGCATTAGGTGCGTGATAGCCGCTAAGGACGAATGTTCCTGTAGGCAGCGATGTGTCGCCCATTTTAATAGATGGTGCGAACGCAATCTTCTGTCCGTTCATCGGAATCTTTTTCCGTGTGACTTCCTTGTTTTCGGGCTCGTACTGATTGGTAATCCATGGACCAAGGTTTGGATTTGATGGATCGGTGGCATCGGTGTTGGCAATGAAGGCAAGAGCCACTGAGAAGTTGTGATCCTTGTTGTCCCAATCGCGTCCAATGCACGACCACATAACGTCGTGGCCATTCCCATCAAGTTCAAACTGCGGCCAGAAGGAATTGCTCGACAGGCCAGACAGCTGAGTCATCGACGGCAGGCGCAGGTTGGGAGTTGCCTTGGTTGTAATCGTGATTCTGCGATAAGGAAATTCACGTCCCTGATATTGCATGCCTGCAAGACCTGCTGCTGGAAACTCCCGCACAGGTTCCCGCAAGATGATGTACATGCGCTGCATTAGGTACGCCGCCATGTCGCCCCGTGGAGTTCGTCGGAACTTTCGTTCAGTTTCTTTAACAAGTGTGGCCCTGTTGCCAAATGGGAATAGATAGCCCTTGTAGCAGACACGTACAAAGTGATCGCGCCCCTGCGTGCCGCGCTGTATCCACTGCTCAACATCGAGCTGATCAACACCGTCGGGATCCCATACTCCAACCATGTCTGCCCATGCACCCAACGATGTGAGCATAAACCGCTTTACTTCAATCGGCGCATCGTCAGTCTTAGCCATTCCGTAATTGCTTGTAAGCTGGACGATTTCGTGACGGTCTCGACGATTAATCGATGTGCGGAACGGACGCTCCTTAAACTTTGCCGACATGTTGTAGTTGGTGCCGACGTCCGGACTCCATATTGCGCGCATCGTTCTGAAGTATGCAGCGTTTTCGTCCACGCTACCATCTGAATGTTTCACACCCAATCGGGAATGCCATAATTCAGCTCGTCCATTATCATCTCTCTTCGCAGATTTGCTATGAGCCCATGCAGCGTATTTATTTGGAGAGAGAATGAGACGATAGGGATATTCAATCGCAGTCTCATCGTCGAGCGGTATTCGAATTGGAGGGTTAGCCTCGAGGGCAGACAGGTAACTGCTTACCATCGACTGTGGCAGGGCCGCTGCATAGTCGGCATTGCCTTCGTACTGAGTGATCTCCGCCTTGTCACCCTGTGAAAATCTGGAGATGATGCCTGGATGCAGAGCATAGTCTGCACCCGCAGATGTCTTGTATGCGGATTTTGTCTTAAAGACTGGTTTTGAGTTCTTAGATCCCAGAGAGCTGCCGCTAAATTTCGTTATAAACGCCGATCCCAGTGCACCAAATGTGAATTTCGGATCGGGTGGCTTTGCACTCGGTGATACCTTTAACGTGAATTTCGACCAATCAAGCAATCCTTCCGAGCTGTATGGTCCCGAATACCCCGATGGAACGCTGAATACCAGCCGCGACGGATGTGATAGAACAGCATCGATTGGTGGTTCTAGGCGTGGTTCAGTCGAGCTGTTGGATTTTCCCGAACTTGCTGGTGCGTCCGTTGTGCTGGGTGGCTTGTCGGGATCGTTCACATAGAAGAATGCACGCTCAGCAATGTGCTGCGGCTGGAAGTGGACGATTAGTCTGCCATTGCCTCCTGCACTGAACGTGCCGCCACTCTTATTGATAGTAATTCCGTCGAATTCAAACGTGAGAACCATAAGATCGTCGGGACGGATTACGTTAACCTTTGGATTACCCGGCGACAAAAACTTAAACTTCGTTAGAATAAACGGACTCTGCTTTAGCTTGAAATTCGATTTTGTTTCAGACTGTCCGGTAACAACGCCTTGCGACGAAATCTGCATCGACTTGCTAAGATCGAGTTGTAAGGATGCCAGATAAATGTGATTCTTAGGAAGTGCTTTTGCGCTTACATCGGGCGGGATCAGTGCGATTTGTGTCTGCGGATGTGTCCTCGAAGGTTCTGTGATGGCCCCATCAACTGGTATCGCATACCTCAGCAGTGCCGGAGCTACAATGCAGCGAACCACTGTGCCATTACGTCTCTCCATTTCGAAGGGGGCTACACCAGTCCTATCGCCAAGTTCGAGGCTTACACCGTTAACAATCATCCACGTGGGCTGAGTGGAATAGCGTGCTACCAGAGCTTCGTGCAGACCCTGTTTATTGCGTGCAAGCGCGTATCGCACATCGCGCAGACCGATTACGGCATCGTACTGCTCAATTCTAATGTTTACTCCTTCGTTCGCTTCGAACAAAAGGCATGTCCTTGCATCACTCGAGGTTTCAATAGAGCACGTGTTGAATGCAGTGACAGATGCCGCAACACGCCATGCTTCTGTGTCGGCAGCTCGTAGTGGCACGTGCCAGGCGTTCGAACCGCGCTCAATCTTTACAAGTGTACGTTTCCTGGCAGCAGGTACCAACAGCGTTGAATCTGTATCGGTTAGAAGCTTGACGTGAACATTGCCCGAGGGAAGGGCTTCCGATACGTCGGGCAAATGCGCTTCCGAAACACTGTTAAGAGATAATGTCCACGATGGT
>JAGVJW010000292.1 GCA_020050895.1 bacterium
AATTGATTATTGAAGCCATATATCACTTTTCTAGAAAGAGCCTGTGCAACTTCAATAGAGCGCGATTTTTGGTTAGCGACCGATGCGAGGTATTGCTTTCGAAGTTTTTCAATCTCAGCCTCATCAAACAATGGAGTGGTAAGCTGTTCACCCAGCATTGAATACAAGAGGTCGCTGTGCTTCTTGAGTGCAGCGCCAGAAATTGTCATTGCTTCTCCGGAGGTTTCAACGCTTAGGGTTGCACCGACTCCGTCTAGTATTTCCGCGATTTGCGCAGCGCTGTGCTGGGTTGTACCCTTCGACATCATATCACCCGTCATAGCCGCAACACCTTCCTTCCCTTGTGGGTCGTATAAATCACCGGCTCTGATAAGAAGTGAGAATGTAATGGTAGGCAGTTGATGGTTCTCAACAACGAAGACGTGTAGGCCGTCGGGAAGCGTAAACTCTTCGTACCGTGGAAATACAAACGGAGTCGAACCCAGTGGTGAAGGCTTTACATTCGGATCGGGCTTCTCGGTTTTCTCTTCGGTCTTTTTTTCCTCGAGCGTCGGCTCTGGCATTTGGGTCTTTGTAGCTGAACTCTTCGACTTCTTAGATTTTTTCTTGGAAGTCTGCGCGTATAGTTCGTTACTCCCAACTCCAACGAAAAGAACGACCAGAAGCAGATGAATGATCGTTCGAATTATTTGTGCTTTCATCATCATTTAACCCTTGGATGGAAGGTAATAGAACACAACACGATTCTTGTTTTCAAACAAGCGCTTTGCAACCCGTTGAATGTCTTCGCGGGTAACTTTCATATACCGATCTAATTCCTTGTTGATGAGTCCGGTATCATGATAATACCTGTAATAGCTTGCAAGCTGAAGAGCCTTGTTATACATACCTGTCCGGCTGCCCACAAACTGTGCTTCGGCAATATTCTTTGCTTTCTGCAATTCCGCGTCCGTAACGCCCCCTACCATAACATCTTTAAGTTGTACATCAATGGCTTGCTCTACTGCGTCCAGGCTATTACCGGCCGATGCGGCACCAACAATCAAGGTCATGCCAGAGTATTCGCGAAGTTGATTCGACAGCGATACATTTATAGCAATCTGTTGACTGTCTACAATGGTTTTGTATAGGCGCGAGCTTTCACCCTGACTCATAATTGTTGATAGCAGCTCGATAGCGTAAGCATCTGCATCGTTGACGCTAATACTCTTATACCCCATGAATAACCTTGGCAGGCGAGCCTTTACGTCTTCGACAGTTTCACGTGCAGAAACAATGCTGTCGCTCATTCCACTAAACTGAGGTCTGCGTGGCTCGGGCGCTTTAGGATACGGGCCGAAATAGGCACTGACCGTCTCTTTCACAAGCTGTTCGTCAAAATCTCCGCTTACAACCAGAATTGCATTACTCGGTTGGTAATATTCATTATAAAATTCTACAAATTCACCGATTGAAGCACTATCTATATGCTGAGACGATCCAATCGGTGACCATGCATAAGGGCTATTTCGGAACAAATGATTTTGCATTTTTTCATACCACCCACCATACGGCACATTATCGTATCGATTTTTACGCTCTTCCTTAACCACTCCACGCTGAGTTTCAACTCCAATTGCATTCACCTGCAGTTTTCTCATGCGCTGTGATTCAATCCACAAAGCCAGACGAACTTCTGTTGAAGGCACAACGAAATGATACACCGTTTCATCATTCGATGTGTACGCATTTAATTGTCCACCCGCTCCTGAGATCAATTTGTCCATTGTATGGCGCTCTATCATCTCCGTGGATTCAAACATGAGATGTTCAAAAAAATGAGCAAACCCAGTGCGCTTCGGATCTTCATCTCGCGAGCCAACCTTGTAGTGAACAACAGTAGCCACAACGGGAGCACTGTGATCTTCATGTAAAATCACATGCAGGCCGTTAGGCAAATCATATTCCTTGAAGTCGAGCGGCTTCACCTGTGCATTCATTGCTTTCACTGAGGTGAGCAAAAACACAGTTACAAGTCCCGCCTTAAGCACATTGAGCATGATCAGTCCAGAAATCGGTGGAATTAACGAATCGGAAGTTTACGAATCAGAGATGGAAATCGTGCTAAAATGAATGCTAACACTGCCACGAACAGGGCTGCAGGTGGAAGTACATCGCCAAGCGAAGCGTAAACGGTGCGGCGTGATGACGTCCTGACAGAAACATTACAAGAACCTTTCGTCATAGGAGGAATAGTTTTAATTGTGCGCCCCGTTGCGTCGATAGCACCTGTTATTCCGGAGTTTGCGCATCGGATTACAGTTCTACGCTGCTCGATGGCTCTCATTCGTGCAATATCGAAGTGTTGGCCCGGGCCCGTTGTCCCATTATACCAAGCATCATTTGTGATAATGCACAATAGATCAGCTCCATTATTCACCAAGTCCCGCACCATTTCGGGGTAGATGGATTCTATGCAGACGATTACGCCCACACTTGCTGCTGTATCAGCTGTGGTGTTGGCACCTGATATCGGAATTCCATCGACATCTACCGGAAGAGGCGTTCTTTCACGCCCCTTACCCCAGGCAGAAATGCCTACTCCCCATTCGATCCATGACATTGCAAAGGTAAGCTGATCTGCAAACGGGAGTCGTTCCGCAACAGGAGTAAGAATTGTCTTCCGATGAACGGGGATATCGCCAATTGAAGGCCACAAGACCATAGCGGCATTGAAGGCATCGTAACGCACAGTTGAATCAAAGGATGAACGTCGGGCAGAAGGAGGTGCTGTGCCTGGCGCATACGTCATGAGATCAGCATAGCCTGTGAGGAGTACGATATTGGAAGTATCGACCCATTGTCGAAGCTTTGCAAAATCGTTGGCATGCGCTGGCTGACGTATCGTGTATGGAATAGCTGTTTCGCTCCAAACGATTAGGGGGCGATGATTACTTTTCTGGAATACTTGATTGAACTGCTGACGAACCGAATCAACAATACCTGTGTGATTCCACAACTGTATACGCGGATCGCTCCATTTATCCCATGGATTTTCGTTCGGCTGGATCAATGCTACATTAATTGATCTTCTATTTGTGTACTTACTTTCATATTGCTCGTTGATCAATCCGAGTGCAAACCACACAGCGATTACACTGAATGCAAGCACGAGACCCAGACGTCGCTTCTTTCTTACCACAGCCAGTGCTATCAGTGCATTTACGACGCCAATCATGAACGACAGGCCATATACACCGATGTAATCCGCAATCTGAGCGAACGGCGTATACACCAGCATATAGCCTGATGTCAACCACGGGTACGAGGCATCACCTTGTCCGTGCAGCCATTCAAAGCCGGAGATAAACAGCGGCAGTAGCGCAAGTACTACAGACGAATCATTCTCGATAGGCCCCAGCCGATTCCGTAATGAAGCCAACAAGTACCAGGGGAGGAGCAAAAACAGTGGATGAACTACATCCAGGGCAATTCCACTGGCAAATAGGTATGGATCTGTATGCTCCTGCCAGGATGATATCCACCAGTTAGATGCCAAGTGATAAATGAAAAATGGCAGGTACAGCATCCCAAGGCGCTTCCATCTTCCCCATGATAATCCATCTCGTAAAATGGATATCGTTAGGGGAACGTATGCTACCAAGCTGAGTACACCAAGTGGTGATGGTGGGAAAGATATCGCCAGCAAAAGTCCGGTAAGAAGGGGAAGCATTGTCAAATTTAAGAGTCAACACCTGCTGCACTTTTAAGCATCACCACCTGCCGCATTTTTCATGATGCCGGGTATCCGTAATACCCGACATGGCTGGGTGGCGACGCGTTTTGTATGTGGGCCGCTTGGGCCCAAAAACACAACGGGTGGATCCGTTGCCG
>JAGVJW010000012.1 GCA_020050895.1 bacterium
ATATCTGCGATGGCAACATGGAAGAGGGATCGCTGAGATGTGATGCCAACATCTCTGTCCGCCCCAAGGGTACCGCCGAATTCGGTGTTAAAACGGAAGTAAAGAATCTAAATTCTTTTAGGAATGTTGAGAAGGCGATCGAATATGAGATTCTCCGCCAAATACAAGTGCTTGAATCTGGAGATGCAGTTGTGCAGCACACCATGATGTGGGATGCTTCAGCTCAGCAAACCAAGATCATGCGTACTAAGGAGCATGTTCACGACTACCGATATTTCCCGGAACCAGACCTTGTTCAAGTTGTGGTAACCAGTAGCACAATCGATGAGCTACGGTTAGAACTGCCTGAGCTGCCGTCAGCGAAAAAGAAGCGGTTTATAGAACAGTACGGCTTACCTGTGTATGACGCCGATATACTATCGGCAGATAGGAACTTGGCAGATTATTTTGAATCGGCATGTGAAAGCCTGGAAACGCGCATCACATCTTCATATAAGCTCATATCGAATTGGATAATGACGGAGCATATGAGAATTATGAGCGAAATGAAGGTATCCGTGAGCGAACTACAAATAACACCGATGCAGACAGCATCGTTAGTAGATGAAGTCGCAAATGGTACGATTTCTAATAAGGTTGCAAAGGAAATATTTCCGGAATTGATGACTGGTGACAAGACAGCTATCCAATTGATTAAGGAGCGAGGTCTTTCACAGATGTCCGACGAGAATACAATTCGCAATCTCGTTAGAGAAGTTCTGGAAAAGCATACAGATAATGTGAAAAAGTACAAGCAGGGAAAGACCAATTTGAAAGGATTTCTCGTTGGTCAGGTAATCAAAGAATCCGGTGGAACAGCAAACCCGGCGATGGTGAACGTTGTGATGCAGGAAGAACTGGACTTGATTTCTATGGAGTAAGCATATGCCGATTACCCCAACAAAGAGCATCTGGAAAGATGGATCGTTCATACCGTTCGAAAAGGCGAAAATTCATGTCTTGTCGCATGCAATTCATTATGGCACATCATGGTTCGAAGGAATCAGATCGTATCAGACTGTACGGGGAACAGCCATTTTCAGGCTCGACGATCACATGCGTCGGTTTCATCAATCGCTTAAGATTTACCGAACGGCGCTTCCCTATTCAGTAGAGGAATTATCTGAAGCCGTGGAAGAACTGATCAGGCGGAATAAACTGTCGACGTGCTATGTAAGACCCTTTGCATTACGTGGGCTTGGCGATATGGGTGTGTATGCATTGAACAACCCACTGGAAGTGTATATCGCTGCCTGGGAGTGGGGCGCATATCTGGGAGATCTTGCCGGAGAAGTTGGTGTTGATGTATGTGTGTCTTCGTGGGACAGAATTACGCCCAACGCACTACCTTCCATTTCTAAGGCGAGCGGTAATTACATGAACTCACAGCTCACAAAGATGGAGGCTATTGAGAATGGGTATGCCGAAGGCATTTGTCTGGACACGTATGGAAATGTTGCTGAAGGCAGCGGTGAAAATGTATTTCTTGTTTTGGGCACCGATCTCATTACGCCACCTGCAGCAGCGTCTCTCCTGCCCGGCATTACCAGGCACACAGTAATCAAGCTTGCTGAGGCGCTTGGCTATCGTGTTATTGAACAGAACATTCCTCGAGCAATGCTATACACAGCCGACGAAATGTTTCTAACAGGCACTGCTGTAGAAATCACTCCAGTGCGATCCGTTGATCACATTGCTGTTGGAAGGGGCAAGGTTGGCGCAGTGACGAGAGCCATACAAAAGGCATTTTTACGTGTTACAGAAGACGGCGACGATCCGCATGAATGGCTGACGTTTGTTGGTTCGGTATCGAAGCGAAGAAAACGGAAATAAGGAGCATTACAACATGTCAAAATCAGTTGCTAAAAAAAGCGATAAAATCAAAAAGGGACAAAGCGAAAAGTCAATGAGTCCGGAAAAAACATCAACTAACGGCGAGACATCTGCTAACGGTGCAAGTCCTGCAATGCAGTTGTTCGATGTGAAAGGATTCTCCAGGGAGACATTACTCGATTGGTATAAGACGCAGCACTTGGGCCGAAGGCTCGACGAAAAGGCTGCCAATTATTTAAAAATGGCTAAGGGATGGTCGTACCATGCCCCTTTTGCAGGTCACGACGGAATTCAATTAGCACTTGGAAAAATATTCAGACCCGGTTTTGATTTTCTGTTCCCATATTACCGCGATATGCTCACATCGCTTGCTGCGGGCCTTACCGTTGAGGAAATTATAGCTAACGGATTGAGCAAGGAGGCCGATGTGGCAGGTGGTGGACGCCATATGTCTAATCATTTCGCAAAACTTTCCATTCGTCTTCAAAATACTTCATCGTGCACGGGCAACCATGCCCAGCAGGCAGTTGGCACTGCGAGGGCAATAAAATTTTACTCCGGAAAAGAAGTTGTTTACTGTTCTACCGGCGAATCGACGGTAGCAGAGGGTTATTACTACGAGGCCGTGAATGGTGCCGATCGGGAGAAAGTACCCATCATCTTTGTTATTCAAAACAACAAGTACGGCATTTCCGTTCCTGTGCGTGAGCAGACAGCAAATCTACGTGTAGCTGAAAATTTTAGTGGATTTAAAAACCTTAAAATTATTTACTGTGATGGGCGCAACCCGATGGACAGCTTCCGTGCCCTTACAGAAGCACGTGAATACGTTGATGCAGGAAAAGGCCCGGCAATGGTGCATGCCGACTGCGACCGACTCGGATCGCATTCAAATTCAGACAACCACGATTTATATCGTCCAAAGAGCGATTTCGACGAAATGCGTACACGCGACCCCCTGCCACGAATGCGTGCCACATTGATTGCCGCAGGTATTGCATCGGATGAAGAACTGAATGAAATTGAAAATGAAAACAAGAAGCGAATATTTGCTGCCGCCGATGCTGTGGAACCAATGCCAGATCCAGATCCAGAGAGCTATTCACTGTTTGTGATACCGGATGCTGTGGCGGACTACAACGATGCATCCGAAGCAAGATGGCATCCCGAAGATGATGCGCCCAAGCTTACGTTTAGAGAAGGCATTAACACGGCGTTACTCGAAGAGTTCCGACGCAATCCAAACACATTCCTCTTCGGACAGGATGTTGCTTCTTTCAAAAAGCAAGGAATCTTTAATGTCTGCAAAGGGATGCTCGATGAGTTTGGCAATCAACGGGTATTTAACGCACCAATCGCCGAGGATTTCATCGTTGGCACAGCAAACGGAATGACGCGATATCGAGATGACATCAGGGTGGTTGTAGAAGGTGCAGAATTTGCAGACTACTTCTGGCCGGCGATGGAGCAGCTTATAGAGTGCACACATGATTACTGGCGCACGCGCGGCGGCTTCAGTCCGGCCGTTGTTATACGCCTTGCTTCTGGCGGATACATACAAGGCGGCTTGTATCACTCGCAGAATCTCGAAGGAACATTTACAACGTTGCCCGGCCTGCGTGTTGTGATACCTGCATTCGCAGATGATGCAGTTGGCCTAATGCGTACTGCCATCAGATCTCGCGGCACAACAATGTATCTTGAACCTAAATATCTTTACAATTACCGTCCAACATCAGCACCCTTGCCCCCTGAAGATTTTTTAATTCCTTTTGGAAGGGGGCGTGTACGACGCGAAGGCACCAACATCACAGTCGTAGCCTACGGCACAGCCGTTCACTGGAGTTTACAGGCAGCGGAGAAACTCGCATCGGAAAATATTTCAGTCGAAG
>JAGVJW010000150.1 GCA_020050895.1 bacterium
ATGGGTACGATGCAACCTATACGCTTCCTATAGAACTTGCCAAGGCAGGCGTAGAATTCTGTTTGTCCGACGGCGGCGCATGGCAGCAAAGAAACCTCCCCAATCAGGCCGGATCCTTGATGGCATTCGGAATGAAAGAAACCGATGCCGTAAAAGGCATCACATTGTCGGCTGCGAAGATTCTTGGTATCGACGCCGAATATGGTTCTATCGAAGTGGGGAAGAGTGCTACGTTGTTTGTATGCGACGGTGATGCCCTTGATGGGAAATCGAATGTTGTTACTCATGCATGGATTGATGGACGCTCCGTGGATCTTAACAATCGGCATAAAACACTGGCGAAGAAATATCGGGCACGTCCTGCACGGTGACTGATGGTACTCTACTCGGCGTAGAAACGGTATCACTACCGTTGCGTGCGCTTTCAATGGCAAAGCGTGCGCTTTCTACACATGATTTCCGACTATTTGAAGCAGTATCGCTTCATCACATTACCTATGCAAGTGCAGGCTACAGAATAAAGGGGTGGCTTGCATTGCCCCCTTCAAAAGATTCCGTCAGCCATTACCCCGCACTCATTTTCAATCGTGGTGGCACCGGACTGCGAGGCGCACTGACGGATGAGAGTGCAATGTCCATCATAGGATACTTCGCATCTTGGGGCTACGTATGTGTAGCATCGAACTACCGCGGAACCGGTGGCAGTGAGGGCACGGAAGAATGGGGCGGTGGCGATGTTGACGATGCCATGGCATGCATACCTCTGCTGGATTCGCTCGACTACGTAGACAAGCAGCGCCTGGGATTGGTAGGGGGCAGCCGCGGGGGAATGATGGCGTTCATGATGCTGACACGCACGAATCGTTTTCGTGCTGCTATAACGTTTGGAGCGCCAACAATGATCAACGCCATTCCACATTCGGCCTATATAAGAAAAACGATGGTGAAACATCTGACGTCAACCTATGTCGAGCAACTTGAAGCAGAAAAACGCAGTGTTGTGGTTTGGGCTGATAAACTATCCAAGACAACACCATTGCTGATCCTGCATGGAACAGGTGATAGACGTGTACCGGCAGAACACAGCATTACACTCGCGGCAGAATTGCAAAGGCTGCATCATCCCTATAAACTAATTTTGTACGATAATGCCGATCACGTATTGGCGGGAAGAAGAGCTGAATCGAATGCAGATATCAGATGGTGGCTCGATCACTATGTACAAGACAAATCACATTTACCGCGGACAGGACTCCATGGCGCATAACATAAATCTCCACCCATTGTTCGCTGGTTTTATACGGCGGCTTCTCATCATTTGTCTTGTTTTGTCTTCGTCCATTTCGTTAATGGCTCAGGAAGGCAAGCAATCTTTTCTCAACCAGCTGATCCTTGATGATGGCCTTCGTGAATACATGAATCGGACCGATGTCAGGTATACAACGTTTGCGTTTCCGCAGGAAAATATTGATACAGTGATTGATGTTCTCAGCTATGATGTTTCACTCGATTGGGTCGATGCTCTCACGCTGTCCAAGGCTGAACGTCAACAACGGAAATTCAACGGTCATGTTCGTGCCGTTGTACATGTAGCCGCTCCAACACAATTTCTACCGTTGTATGCACAGAATCTGATCATTGACAGTGTACTTGTCGACGGTGCAACAGCTCAAACGGTGACAGAAGAATCGTCATTGAATATTTTATCTGATCTTGGTTTCGATGCCGGCGATACAGTTACTATCGATCTTTACTATGCCAGCACAAGAGATGATCGTGGCTTTTACGCGTATGCAGGGAGCGATGTGGATGGCAAAGATGTCCTTCACCCGATAGCATTTACTTTTTCAGAACCAGAGGATGCAAGATCGTGGTTTCCGTGTAACGACATCCCATCGGACAAGGCCTTATTCACTGCACGCGTTAGGGTTCCGAAGGGGATTACCGTTGTGTCGAATGGTGTTATGATTGATAGCATTGCCGACACCGATACTACTACCATACAGACGTGGCAGCATCCACATCCCATGAGCACCTATCTCTTCACCGTCAATGCTTCCGTGTTCAGCCGACTCGACCTCACGTATGAATCCGATCGAACGATTCCGATACTCAACTACCAGTGGCCCGAAGATCTGGATGGTCAGCCATTTAGTGCAGTAAAGGCATTGGCGCGGCTTCCGTTAATGTTCGAAGGTCTCGAACAGTATCTGGGCCCATATCCATGGCCAACGTATGGACATGTAACCGTGAGCCCCATACTCATTGGCGGCATGGAACATCAAACCATGTCTACCATCAACCGTCGTTGGTTGTTTGGTGATTTAGATGTTGGCTATGTGCACGAGCTGGGACATCAGTGGCTTGGCGATGCCGTAACTGGTGCCATCTGGGGCGACATTTGGCTTACCGAAGGTGGGGCTACATTCACCGAGGCACTTTGGAAGGAGTTTTCAGAAGGGCCACAGGGCTATACAAGCCAGCTCGATCGGCACAGGTCAAAGTACATGGAAAAGGGGCTAATGCAGCCACCAGTGTATAATCCTTCGATGGATTCATTATTTAACGAAGCAACAACGTATTCCAAGGCTGGGTGGATCTATCACATGATGAGAAGAATTGCAGGTGACTCTCTTTTCTTCCCGATGTTAAAAAATTGGGTTTCCCGGAATTTTGATCAAGCGCGGCAAACAACTGATTTTATCAAGCATGTGCAGACAGAAATTCCCAATCCACCGGTGCCGTGGGAAGACTATTGGGATACATTTTTTAATCAGTGGTTAATACAACGTGGGCATCCTGTAATTGGAGTGAAGTTGGACCCTGATACAGTGCCATCAAATGGAGTGTTCAGCGGTCAGTTGCGTATAGAGCAATATCAGCAAGGCGACAACATTCCGGATGCATTTGTGATCCCTCTCACCATAAGCATGCAATCCGACTTTGCAAGTCGCGATACTGTAATCTATCTCGATCAGCGTCGGGTTACAGTCCCGATTCAAGCAGACTTCGTTGTTACCAGCATCACCCTCAACTCCAACAATAGCATTTTGATGCAAGTGGTCCAACAATCGGTGACATCTGTTAACGAAAGTTATCGTCTCGATGGCATTGTCGTCCATCCCGTTCCCATCAATCGAGGCGAACCGCTCACCATTATTTCTAACGAAGCACAGGCAAGCGTTACAGTCTATTCCGTGGAAGGCTCCGTACTCGGAACGTATCGGCTTACTGCCGATGCGAATAAGATCGACACGGCTTGGTGGCCATTAGGAGTTGTTATTGTGGCTATAGAATCACGGGGAAGGATCATGGTTCGCACAATTCCGGTAATCAACTAATCAGATGAACCACATCGATATTTCGGCATTGCGGCGCGAGTACACGCGCGAGGCGCTATCGGAACACTCTGTACAGCGCGATCCAATTGGGCAGTTTGTTTCGTGGTACGATGAAGCCATCGGCGCAAAGGTAAACGAACCAACAGCAATGGTGCTTGCCACTGCCGACAAGCATAACAGGCCCTCCGCTCGCATTGTATTGCTAAAAGGAGTTAACGAATCAGGATTTATCTTTTTCACAAACTATAACAGCCGAAAGGGCATTGCACTGGCAGATAATCCCTATGCAGATTTGTTGTTCTTTTGGCCGGAATTGGAACGACAGATTAGAATCTCCGGACACGTTGTTAAAGTCTCTGAAGAAGACTCTGACGCATACTTTGCCACACGTCCACGAGAAAGTCAGATTGGCGCATGGGCTTCTCAGCAAAGCGCAGTGGTGCAAGACAGAGAGGAGCTGGAAGCACGTTATAACAGCTTAAGCGACGAACTTGCCAACAAAGATGTACCCCGCCCATCTTCCTGGGGCGGTTATATCCTTCACCCATTGGAGCTGGAGTTTTGGCAGGGGAGAATTAACCGACTGCACGACAGAGTACGATATCGGAAAATTGAGCATTCATGGATCATCGAGCGCTTGAGTCCTTGATAAATGTAAATGATATTATTATCCGAACGTATAACGATGCCGATCCAATTTCTGAGATAACAGAATTACTGCATCGTGCGTATAAAGACCTTGCTGATATGGGTCTCCTTTACCTAGCCACACATCAGTCTGATTCTGTAACCCGAAGGAGAATATCCGAAGGCACAACATTTCTGGCACTCCACGCTGAAGCAATTATTGGTACAATCACCTTGTATTCCCAAAACGGTGGCTGTGAGTTTTATATGCAGGAGGGGGTCTGGCATTTTGGTCAGTTTGGTGTAGATGCCAGCTACCGTCGGCTCGGGATTGGAGGTAGATTGATCGATACGGTTGAGCGATATGCTTTGAACCATGGTGCTAAGATTATCGCACTCGACACAGCCAAACCTGCATTGCATCTTATTAAACATTATGAAAAAAATGGATATTCAGTTGTTGACGAAGTTCAGTGGAAGGAAGCAAACTATAAAAGTGTGATTATGGCTAAGTCGCTAGTATCATCGGATAACCGTAATAAGAAAACTCGAGGTTAGGTTCGCAGCCGAGGATCCGTTGCATCGCGCAAGGCATCGCCGATGAGATTAAAAGCTGCCACAGTAATAAAAATCATCAGACCGGGGAACACGGCAAGCCACCACGAATATGTACTGCTGCGCGCTTTGAATAACACGCTGCCCCATGTTACAACCGTTGGAGGTACTCCAAAGCCAAGGAACGACAGTGCACTTTCGAAGAGAATTGCGTTCACGATCCCAAATGCCGCGTAAATCATCACTGGTGCAATTGCATTCGGCAGCACATGCCGGAAGATGATACGCGGAGTGGAATAACCTAATGCCGTTGCAGCACTGATGTAATCCAGGTTTCGCACACGAAGAACTTCACCGCGCATAAACCGAGCAATTGCCGTCCAGCTTGTAAATCCTATCAACGCCATAATCAGCCATATCGATCCCTGCTCAACCATTGCAACAATGGTGATGATCAGGAAAAAGCGCGGAAATGTAATGACGATTTCGATGAGGCGAGAGATTAGAATATCGAGATACCCCCCAAAAAATCCAGCAATTGAGCCGAGGATTATTCCAATTACAAGAGCAATCGACATGGCAACAAGGCCAATTGAAAGAGCATAGCGAGAGCCATGGACAAGACCCGACATAACATCCCTGCCTATATCGTCGGTACCCAACCAATGTTTACCCGAAGGCGCTCTGTCTGCGAGCGTAATGAGCTTCTTATCCGTAGTTGAGGGGCTGTAGCGAATTGGTGGGAACACAGACCAATCATACGTCAGCTCGCGCCAGTCTACCGTTGCATATTCTTTTTGCCATTCTGTGATGCCCAGCATTACACCATATTCTTTAAAAACGGGAAACATCAACGTGCCATTTCGAGAGGCAACGATTGGCTTGTCGTTGGCAAGTACATCTGCCAGAATTGCCACTGCCGTAATGGTAGCAACAACCCAAACACTCACCATTCCAAACGTGCTCTTTCTGTACTGCTGCCGAACAAAAGCGCTGTACGATTCACTCATGACGTTTTCTTCTCAAAAGAAATTCTCGGATCGGCAATCGAATACAACAGGTCGCTAATCAGCATACCTACCAGCGTAAGCATGGCTGAGATTGTAAATACTGCCATGATCATTGGGTAATCGCGCGATATCAACGCTTTGTACGAAAGTTCTCCCATGCCCGGTATGGAGAAAATCGTTTCGATAATCACGGATCCGCCAATAAGATTAGGAACAAGTGCGGCAACAATTGTTATGAGAGGAATCAATGCATTACGCAATGCATGTTTATAAACAACTTTACGTTCCGAAAGCCCCTTTGCACGGGCAGTTCTCACGTAATCCTGCCGAATAACTTCCAGCATGGACGATCTCATCTGGCGCGAGATGAAGGCAAAGTCGGCATAAACGTACACAATCATGGGCAGCGTTAGATGCCACATGTAGTCGGCCGAGCGTTGCCAAAAACTCCACCCTGCAGCCGCCTGCGATCGCAACCCACCACTTGGAAACCATGCTATGAATTCGGGGTTTGCAAGGAATGTTACAGCGAGTGTCCCAATCCAGAAATGAGGTAGTGAATACAAGGCAAAGAGTGAGAATGACGATAGCTTATCAGCCGTTGTACCAGGATGTGTGGAAGAATACACGCCAAGTGGAATGGCAATCATGTATGCAACGATGATGGCAATCAGGTTCATTGTGAGTGTAACCGGAACTCGCTCGAGCATCTTGTCGAATATCGGTCGGTTATCCAGGAACGATCGTCCAAAATCTGGTTTTCCGGTAAATCGCGCTGCTCCATAATCAGAGTTGCCGGCTGTGAACACCTTCGACATGTCGAAGCACAGTAGGCCTCCTGTCCAAATCACGTATTGCTGCCAAACTGGTTTATCTAGATGCCATTGCTCGCGAATGAGCTTTATCGTTTTTTCATTTATCGTCGAACGCGATCCCATGCCCCCTTCAGCTCCAACACCTACCTTGGAAGCAACAGGATCTCCTGGTGCAAGACGGCTCACTCCAAAGGAAATCACCGTGATAATGAATAGCGTCGGTATAAAAAGCAGAACTCGCTTTGAGAGATAAACCCACATGAGGCAAAGATAGGGGGCTTGAAAATCGCAGGTGTTGTCCTGCGTGCCTACAGCTCAAAATGCGTTGAGAAGGTGACGTAGCACAGGAGTGCCTCCAACGAGGTCTACGGCAACGACGTCGAAGCGGCATTCTAACTTCGTGCAGCCATGTACGGTTAACCATGCCAGCGCTGTTCGCCGAATTTTTCTCAGCTTGCCGGGTCGCAAGGATTCTTCTGGTGTTCCATACATTGTGCTCGTCCTGTGGCGGACTTCAACAAATACAACGGTGCTGCCATCAATCATCACCAGGTCTACTTCACCCATTTGCCCATACCGATATTTCCTATCACGCAGTGTATATCCCTTCTCACATAGGTATTCCAAGGCCAACTCTTCGGCGAAATCTCCGATTTCTTTCGTGTTCATTTGGTGCCTCTATTCATGCAATCCAATATTTTTGAATAATGATCAGTCGGCTCACAGGGATAGTTGCCTACCGGCAGGGGATGGAAGTTGTTATTGACTGTCATGGTGTAGGGTATGCTGTAAGCGTTCCGCTGTCGACAATGGATTTTGTGCCGCAGGTGGGAGAGGGCGTGACGCTGCATACAATCCTTGCTGTACGCGAAGACGCCCTTCAACTATTTGGTTTTGCTACCGAGGCTGAGCGCGATGCCTTCCGGCTGCTCACATCCATTCAGGGAATTGGCGGCAGGACGGCACTCGGCATCCTTTCTTCTATTGCGCTCGACAATCTGCGCATGGCAATTTCATCCGGCAACCTGATAAGTCTTCAGCGTTTGCCGGGAATTGGCAAGAAAACTGCTGAGAGATTGGTTGTTGAGCTTCGCGATAAGATTTTCGCCGTTGCAGGGTCACCACAGGAAACCACAGCAGTGGGTGTTTCGTCACAAGTGTTTGCAGATGCAGTCAATGCATTGCAAGCTCTCGGATATACACGGGTGGCGGCGGAGAAATCCGTTAAACAAGTTCTGTCTGCGAGCGCCGATGCATCTTCGATTTCCAGCGAAGGACTCATCAAAGCTGCTTTACGTCAAACCGTATGAAGTCAAGAATCTGAATTGCGATACCTACTAATCATACCGGCCATCGACTTGGCAAACGGTCACTGTGCCAGAAAAATAAACGGCGAAGAGGGAACTCAACGGTTGTACTCTGAACTGAGCGATCACCCAATTGAACTTGCTCAGTTGTGGCGTCGGGAAAATGCAAAGTGCATTCACATCACCGATACCGACTCATTTGCCGGCAAAGACTACTCGCACTCGCTCGAGGTGGCTGTTCGAGTTCAGCAAGCCGTCGACATTCCCATCGAACTCGTTACACTTCAGCGCGATGTCAATGTTGTACGCGATTTGTTGAATGCAGGTGTATATCGCGTTGCAATAAACGCTCTTATCCAGAGCAATCCCGATGGAGTTCGTAAACTTATTGAGGATTTCGGTTCCAGCCGCGTAATCTTTGGCGTCCGTGCACATGCAGGAGTCGTTGAGATGGATGGCGGTGAAGCCATGACGGACATAGACATGATACGTCTGATTCACGAGCTTGGCGGAATTCGCGTGATATACACGGAAAAGGATTGGGAAGGGGCTTTAACAGGGGAAGACTTAGAGACCATAAATAGAATTGCAGAGGCTGCGCCGATACGGATTACGATGGCAGGCGGAATTGCTTCGCCACAAGATTTATGGGATCTGCAAGAGCATGCGCCGCGCAATATTGATAGCGTAGTTATCGGCCGTGCTCTCTACGAGAATCGCTTTCCATGCCAGCGTATCTGGCGTGCTGTCGAAGCAAAATTGGAGCCGGACATTCACGCTCATGCACCAGAGACAACGTTGCAGAGCACCATATCACCCCTCTGACTTTTATTGTCAGTTCAATGCGAACGTGGCGCCAACGTGGGCAGCAAGTGTTGAGAATCCGTTTGGTACAGCCGTGATGCAATACCTGCCGCTGACGTCGATATCAACTCCTTCATTAACCGGGATTAGAATTCCAATAGCTACCGCTGCAGATAACTTCACAATAGTTAGATCATTGATCAGCACGGGCATGTTGGCAATTAATTCGTCTGCAAATAAATAACCCATGCCCCCTTCCAATTCTGCATAGGGAGTAATGCCATATTTGAAAAGTTTGTATTGAATCACTGTTGTAAGCCCAATGTGTGTAAGACCATATTGAGAATAATCAACAGTGTCTTTCTTTCCGAGCACCATTCTGCTCCACGTTCCGCGAATCCCGATCCGGAAATTTCTATCGATTGCGAGCAGATACCCGAGCGAGAATCCTATTGCAGGTCTTGCACCAACATTCTTGGACAGCCCTCCTCCGGGCCAGGAATAGCTCAGTGATGCTGGAAAGAACTGCCGGGGAGTTACACCATATACTTGGGTGCTAAGAAGCAAAAGCACAAAGGTGCCGATTACGGACGCTGATCGTAATGACTTCATCGCTCAAACTTAGCAAACGTCGTATGTTTGCGCGTTCCGCGCAAGCGAAACGCATCGAGGAAAATCATGCCAGTAATAACGATCGATGGTCGGCTTATTGAGTCGGCAGCAGGTAAGACAATCATAGAGGCAGCATACGAACACGGGATAACTATTCCGCATTTCTGTTGGCATCCCGCCCTGTCTGTTGCAGGTAATTGCCGTATGTGTATGGTTCACGTCGGTAATCATAAAAAAGACAAGGATGGCACCTTCCTATTCGATGCCAATGGCCATGCCGACGTAGCATGGATGCCGAAACTGCAGATTGCATGCGCAACAACAATTGCCGATGGAATGGTGGTTGATACGCTCGGCAAGCACACCAAGGACGGACAGAACGCCGTCATGGAATTTCTTCTCATCAACCACCCGCTGGATTGTCCGATTTGCGACGAAGCCGGCCAATGCAAACTGCAGGAGTATGCATTCAATCATTCAAATGGACATTCGAGGTTCGACGAGGAAAAAGTTCACAAACCGAAGCGAGTAGTGCTGGGCCCAGAGATCATGTTCGATTCCGAGCGGTGCATCATGTGTTCGAGATGCATCAGGTTTGCCGATGAGGTGGCGCATCAACCCGTACTCACGTTTACACAGCGGAATGATAAGGTGACGATTGAGACGTTCCCAGGAACGGAATTCGACAGTCCATATTCGATGAACGTGATCGACATCTGTCCGGTGGGAGCGCTTACAAGCATTGACTTCCGGTTCCGTGCACGCGTGTGGGAAATGAGTTTTACCGACAGTATCTGCCCCGGTTGCGCCCGTGGATGCAACATCAAGGTTGGAATCATGAATAACGAGGCGCTGCGAGTTGAACCACGAACCAACATGCATGTAAATGAATATTGGATGTGCGATTATGGCAGGCTTACAACGCCCGACGTCATAAATCAGAACAGAGTTAATGGTCCGCATCTTCGCTCTGATGGCAACCTGATTCTCACTACATGGGAACATGCACTTGAGTATACAGCACATGCCATAAGCAGTGCCAAACCGTCACAGATAATGGTTCTTGGCTCTGCCCATGCAAGCAATGAGGACAATTATGTCCTGTCGAAGTTCGCACAATCAGTTGTTAAAACGAACAATGTTGATTTCATCAAGCACATCGATCA
>JAGVJW010000045.1 GCA_020050895.1 bacterium
AGTGATTTCAGCCGCTCAATTGCAAGATTTTCCGCCACATCAACCCATTCACAACCACCATAGTATCTCTTACCGGGATAGCCTTCAGCATACTTGTTAGTGAGTATGCTTCCCTGGGCTTCCATCACTGCCAGGGATGTGAAATTTTCACTGGCGATTAATTCGAGCTTATCGCGCTGCCGCTCATACTCATTAAGCAAAGCGTTAAAAACGCCTGGATCGGAATGTCGGACGTGACTGTACATTAATGTTGAATAATGACAAGTTTAGAAGTTGCTAACGATATTGATGAAGCATCGGTAATCCGGAGGTACCAAATACCACTCGTTAAATGTTTAGTAGGTACGTTGATGCCTGTGGATGTAAGCCGCTGACCATCCGACAACACAACCCGTTGCCCGCTTGGCGAAAACGCTTCAATGTTTATGCTGTGGCCGATTAATGCCGATGGCAGTTCTACCATCATGGTTTCGTTGGCAGGATTTGGATACACCTTAATATTCGATGTAAGCAGTTGTTCAGAGACCGAAACAGGAATTCCGCTAAAGCAAACAGTCTCGCCGTTAAAACCCTGAACAAAGCAGAAAAACGGTGAACCCGTTGAATCGGCGGGTGCCCAAAGGAGCTCCCAGTATGGCGTTCCAGCAGGGTATGTGAGAAATGCTTCGGGCAATACCGAAATGACGGCTATCAGCGGCAAACTATCGGGATAGGCATAGACAAACGCTTGGTAATCTGCATTGGTCTTTAGGGCGTTAATGAGCTCTACACCTTCAATCGTATTTGCGGGAATAGGTAGATTACTTCCACCAATAGAGATGGAGTCTGGAATTTGGCCTGAGGGCAACGAAGAGCATGGCAACGGGAAGTTGATCATCAAGGACGTTACCGATGTATCGAGAGAAGGACTGTAAATATTGTACATCCACATAGCTGCCTTCCCGGTTTCTAAGTCGATACCCGTATAGACCGTTGACACGCCAAGGTCGTAATTCACTCCAACACTTGCAATCGATGTTATCAGTACGTCGGTTGCACCCGGTATCTGGCCTATCGCTGTACCAGCGCATGCCGAAGGAAGAAACTTAGGCAACGTGAGCTGTGCCTTCGACTCCAAATATCCAAATATCATACCGATCGCAATAACCAATAGTGTCAATAGTTTCATGTGAACTCCTGAACAGTTTATCAGCAAAAGTACCAATCTAGAGCCTATGTTCTCTCTACTGACCTACTTCACCGTTCGTAAGTTTGCGGCTCAACAATCTCACCACGCAATGGCATGACGAAGAAAGAATGGATTGATGTGGCTCGCATCGTACTTGCTAGCCGCCGCATAGACGAAATTGAGGAACAAGAGCTGGCACCATCAGGGAAGGTTACCTACCAATTCTCAGCTACAGGGCATGAGCTGACGCAAGCCATTCTCGGTATGGTGTTGAAGCATGGAAGAGATGCGGCAACAGTGTATTATCGGTCGCGACCGTTTGTCCTCGCCGCTGGGATGACTTTTGAGGAAGCGTTTGCAGGCCCCTTATCATTATCGGGAAGTCGAAGCGGCGGACGCGATATCGGAGTTGTTCATCATCTGCCCAATCGCAATGGCGTAACCGTTCTTCCAGCTTCGGGAGATGTTGGTGCGCAATACACGCCGTGTGTGGGCTGGGCGCAGGCAATAACCTATCGGTCCGATGTATTGCACGAAGAGGAATGGAAGGGGGCTGTGGCAGTCGCACTTGGAGGAGATGCATCGGTGGCAACGAATGGTTTCTGGGCTTCATTAAATATTGCAACTACACAGAAACTTCCCATGGTGTTTTTTGTGGAGGATAATCAGTATGGGATAAGCGTACCGGGAACCTTTCAGACACCTGGTGGAAATATTGCCGACAATCTGGCATCGTTTAAGAATCTCCGAATCGTGGAGTGCGATGGAACTAATCCTGATGAAGCATCAAGGCTGATTGAAAAAACAATTAGCCATGTCCGCGAAAACCGCACGCCAGTTCTTATCCACGTCGATGTACCGCGAATATGTGGTCACAGCGGGGCCGATAATCAGGCATACAAATCGGAAGAAGAGCGGCAACGAGAACGTGCACGAGATCCAATAGTTAAGCTGAAGGAGTTTTTCAGCCGCAAGAAGTACATGGATGAAAGCCAATGGGATGAATTGGTTGGAAGTGTCGAATCAGAAGTACGTCAGGCATGCAATGCAGCGCTGAATCAGCCGGAACCAGATGTTGGCGATATTTACAATCACATTTATTACAGTGGCAAGAAACCCCTTCACGGAGGTCTGATGTCAGAAGATATCAGTGCTGCAAAGGGCTCTGGAGATATACGCGAAGAAGGACCGAGGATTAACCTCATCGATGCTGTTCGGCGCACCATCGACGCTGAATTGGCGCTCAACAATCACCTGCTGGTATTTGGTGAAGATGTGGGTGTAAAGGGTGGAGTACACGGTGCAACCATCGACCTGCAGCGTAAGCACGGTGTTGAACGAGTATTTGATACTTCGTTGAGTGAGGAAGGAATTATCGGACGTGCCGTAGGTATGGCGTTAGCGGGTTTGGTTCCCGTCCCGGAAATTCAATTCCGCAAGTATCTCGATCCTGCAACAGAACAGATCAATGATTGCGGCACAATCCGGTGGAGAACCAATGGCGATTTTGCCGCTCCAATCGTTGTTCGCATACCAATTGGCTTCAGTAAGCGAACTGGAGATCCGTGGCATAGTGTGAGCGGTGAAAGCATTTTTGCTCACACAATCGGCTGGCGCATTGCCCTTCCCTCGAATGCCCAGGATGCTGTGGGACTTCTTCGATCTGCCATGAGAGGTAACGAACCTACATTCTTTTTAGAACATCGGGCCATACAGGATACAGCTCCCGGACGAGGCATCTACCCGGGCGATGAATACATGATTG
>JAGVJW010000044.1 GCA_020050895.1 bacterium
CATATCGCAGTGTCTGGTCAGACCGTGAGACTTTTTTTATCGCCGCAATCACCAGCCTGTGCACTTCCTCGGCGATATCATTTAGCGGAAGTGCCGTTTCCGGATCGATGAATCCCAGATCGTCGAGAAGCTTCAACCAAAGTTTAATCTGACGCAGCGCTTGATGTACATCGTGAAGGTGCTCCCGAAAACTGTCTCTATCGGGCGAGCAAATAGCTGTTTCAATTCCCGACCCAAAATGGATAGCTTCCTCAAAAAGCCGCTTGCGAAGTTTTCTGATACGCCAATCTCCCGCATCTACGATGTGAATGGACGTAACTCGCACAATGAGCTCGTAAGACTTTTCCTGTAGGGGGCTGATCATGCCTGAAATGTGCTGTCAAAAGGTTGCAATGTGACTATGCATATCATCGTTAACTTTGCTACCTGCATAATCTCCCCATCATACAGCCCGCAGACGCAACCACAGATGTGTTGGAAGCTCCTTTCAGCATGGGTCCCCGCGTGTACATAGAAACGTACGGCTGCCAGATGAATGTGAGCGACTCGGAGATTGTTTTGGGTGTGCTGGCGAAGTCGGGCTACAGGACGGTAGATGCTCCCGGCGAGGCCGATGTAATTTTATTGAACACTTGTGCAATTCGCGATAATGCCGAGCGAAAGATTCATGAGCGACTCAAGCACCTGAAACATTACAAGAAGCAAAATCGCGATCTTGTTGTTGGTGTGCTGGGCTGCATGGCGGAAAGACTTCGTGACAAGCTTCTCGATCAGGATCTCGTTGATGTTGTTGTCGGACCAGACGAATACCGCAAGGTACCTGCTCTTGTTAGCAATGCATTGCAGGGTGATAAAGGAATCGCCGTAAGACTGTCTCGGGTTGAAACCTACGACGATATTCAGCCACTGCGAACAGAAGGTGTTAGCGCGTGGGTTAGCGTGATGCGCGGCTGCGACAAATTCTGCTCGTTCTGCGTTGTCCCCTTTACACGCGGCCGCGAACGCTCGAGAAATGCATCGAGCATCGTGAATGAATTGATAATGCTGGCAGACAGTGGCTTCAAAGAGGCAACACTCCTTGGGCAAAACGTTAACTCATATCATGATGATGAGGCGGGGCTCGATTTCGCCGATCTGCTCGGTGCATGCGCACGCGCTGTTCCCAACATGCGGCTTCGCTACACTACTTCGCACCCGCAGGATATGAGTGATAAGCTCATCGAAACAATGGCGATGCACGAGAATATCTGCAAATTCATCCATCTGCCAATTCAAAGCGGTAGCAACAGAATTCTCAAGCTGATGAATCGGACATATACCACAGACCATTATTTGCTGCTGGTAGAAAAGATCAGAAACGCTATGCCGAACACTGCACTCTCCACCGACATCATTGCGGGTTTTTGTACGGAGTCTGAAAAGGACCATCAGGAAACACTCGAGGTAATGCGTACCGTTCGATACGATGGAGCATACATGTTTGCCTATTCACCGCGCGAGAATACAAAGGCGTGGAAGATGGGTGATGATGTACCGGACGAAGTGAAGGCGCAACGCCTAAACGACATCATCACTCTGCAGAATTCTATATCGCGGGAAGTGAATGAGACGGAAATCGGTAAGGTTTTTAGTGTGCTTGTAGAAGGACCATCAAAGAAAAATTTGATGGACTGGAAAGGACGCACGGATACCAATAAGACAGTAGTTTTTCCGCACAACGACGTAAGAGGTTACATTGTTGGCGATATTGTAAACATTGTTATAGAACGTTCGTCCAGCGCAACGTTGTATGGCAGGTTGCTTTAACATTGCATCGATGGCACAATATGTTTTCGCCGTCATCCTATTTCATTGTTGCTTGGTGCCGGTGTTCGGACAACATGTTTTTACCAGATACCTGAGGCTTAATGTTGGCGAACAAGCACCAACATATTCGAAAGTTGTAACGGACCCAGCAACGAAACGGATCTATGTGGGAGGTGCGTTTAGCGGTACACTAACTGTTGGACAATACACTATCGAATCGGATGCGTTGCTTGATGCATACATCTGTGCGTTTGATGAACAACTGAATCCGTTGTGGCTAAAAAGATTTGGAGGCAACGGAACGGATATCGTTACCTGCATGACAGTTGTTCCGGGTAGGGGGCTTGTAGCCGGGCTCTTATGTGGAGCCAATACAGCCGACTTACCGACCTATTTGATTGGTGACGTTCTCTATACGGGAAGAGGAAGTGCAGATGCCGTAATTGCGCTGCTGAACGCAGAGGGCGATGTAGAGTGGTCGAGAAACGATGGAGATTATAACCCAGAGCAACCATTATCTATTGCCGCCATCAACGATGGGTTTGCCATTGTAGGTGAATTTGTTGGGACGTCGCGTTTCGATACCGTTGTTGTAAGGGCACCACGCGAAAGTGCTGGTTACTTGCAACGTCTGGATATAGAAGGCAATCAGTTATGGATTCGGACTTCATCGAACGTGGAGGTAGACGCCGCATTGTCGAATAGTCTTTTCGGCCATGTACTTGTAAATGCTGATAAAGATTTCGAAGTGCTTGCATCCGTACTGGGCACTGTGGCCTTCGGGACCGATACGCTTACGGTTGGTGAAAGTACGCGAGTTGGTTTAGCAACTGTAAATAAATTTGGCATGTTACAGAGCGCGATAAATGCACAGGCATGCAGTTGGCTTACAAGTGTATGGGATGTTACTCCGCAGTTGATGTTCAGTGGATTTGAATCTTCGACGGAGGACACATGTTATACCAATAAGAAGTTACTCGTCAGCTATTTCGCATCGCCATTGGAGAAGCCCAGAGACGTTGCAGGAATCATTGAGAAGCAAGGGAGGAATAGTTTACAACCTCTTGATGTATCGTTTTATGGCAACAACATCGTTGTCTGTGGAAGCTATAACGGCCAACTGGATGTTTTCCTCAGCGCAAGTACGCCTGACGTCACGTCTAAAACACCCGGCTTGTTTACAGATGGCTTCATCATCACAGGTACGATTGCATCACCAGGCATGCGCGCAATTCAACTGGGAGCCGATAATGTGGGATCGGTTCAATCCATTGCTCTAACCGACAAAGGCTTCGTTGCAATTGCTGTGGGTGAGGGCCGTTGGGATGCTCTTGATAATTCTGCCGAGATAACTCAAAACGAAGTTGTGCTGCTGATGTATACTGAGTCCGCCACATCAGTTGATGAGACAGTTGAAAACGACTTGGACAATCAAACATGGTTTACATACAGCATTGACGGCCGATTGGTTAGCCCCTTACCATTAAACCGTGAGCAGATCAGCGCTCAGCCGGCGGGGATGTATGTTCTACGCAATGGGGCAGGAGTATCTTTGTGTTATGTCGTCGGTGCACACAACATCGCTATCTCACGTACCACTTCTCAAGCGCGGTAAGGTCCGCGATGTCTACGACTTGGGTGATGAACTTCTTATCGTAGCAACCGATAGAATCTCGGCATTCGACGTAGTGATGAACGAAACCATTCCAGATAAAGGCAAGTTGTTAACCGCAATCAGTGTATACTGGTTTAACGTAACCAGCGACATTGTATCCAACCATTTCATCACCACTTCACTCGATTCAGTTGTTCAGCTAACACCATCTGAGCGCGAGTCCTTGTCTGACCGGTCGATGATTGTACAGAAGACTACGCCGCTTCCGGTTGAATGTGTGGTTAGGGGCTATCTCGCCGGATCCGGGTGGAAGGAATATCGCGAGCATCAGACTGTATGCGGCATTCACCTTCGAGACGGCTATGTTGAATCATCGCGGTTGGACGAGCCTATATTCACTCCAGCCACAAAGGCTGAAGCAGGGCACGATGAGAACATCTCATTTAACACAGCATCTGAAATTCTTGGAGACAGAACTGCGCAACTTGCCCGATCATTCAGTCTTGACCTGTATCAAGCGGCTGCAGCAAACGTTGAACACAACGATTTGATACTGGCAGATACAAAGTTTGAATTTGGATCGCTGCCGAATGGTGAACTCATCCTGATCGACGAAGCGCTCACTCCCGATTCATCCCGCTACTGGCTGGCTTCGCAATATCAACCTGGACAACAACAGCAAAACTTCGATAAGCAAGTGTTACGCGACTGGTTAGAATCAATTGCATGGAACAAGCAATATCCGCCTCCAACACTTCCGCAAGATGTGATCAGTGCTACGAGAGCAAAATATATCGAAGCGTTTGAACGGATTACGCAGCACGAATGGAAAATGTGAT
>JAGVJW010000243.1 GCA_020050895.1 bacterium
GAACCCGTTGTGTATCCTGCAGACTGGAGCTATGCTCAGGTAGGCTTCGCCGATATCGAGCAGGAACTAGAGGAGAATGCAGAGAGAGAGCTGAAAAAGTTAAAGGCTGCGTTAACAAAAGATGGATTCAAGGTAGAGACGTCGGTTCGTAGGGGAAGAGCATCCGACGAAATTTGCAATTATGCATCTGAGAACAGCATCAGCATTATCAGCATTGGAACACATGGACGGAGTGGCCTGGAACATTTTCTATTTGGAAGCACAACTGAGAGAGTGCTCAGAAAGGCCCCCTGCCCTGTACTTTCGGTAAGACTAGATACATCCAAGAAGAGCTGATGCCGCTGGTAAGAACGTCGAAGCTGATAACAATTGAGCGCCATATCTCGGAAGAACATGCACTTCATCCGCAGGCTACCGGCGAGTTCTCGAGATTGTTGCGAGATTTAACATTGGCATTGCGCATCCTTGCGCGCGATGTAAGGCGCGCCGGGCTTAACGATGTTCTGGGCTTGACGGACGAGACGAATATCCATGGTGAGCGCGTAAAGCGCTTAGATATTCACGCTAATGATGTCATTATCCGAGCCATGGACCATGGAGGTCACCTATGCGTTATGGCTTCGGAGGAATCGGACTCCCTTATTCAAATTTCAAATGAATACTCAAAAGGAAAATATGTTCTCGTGTTCGATCCACTCGATGGATCGTCGAATATCGATGTGAACGTCAGCATAGGAACTATTTTCTCCGTGTATCGGCGGCTGGATCCTTTGTTGACAACTGATGGAACATTGGAGGACTGTCTGCAGCCTGGTTATAAACAAGTTGCGGCAGGGTATGCGATGTACGGATCCAGCACACAGCTTGTATACTCGAGTGGCAATGGAGTTGACGTATTTACATTCGACCCTACGATAGGTGAATTCTTGCTAACCTTCGAGAAGATTAGGATTCCCAGGAAGGGCAAGATTTATTCAGTTAACAGCGGCAATGCCTATAAGTGGCATCAGAGTGTTAGAGACTATGTAGCGCATTTGCTGCGTCCGTCAGACGATGGGTTACGGCCGTACTCGCTTCGATATGTTGGAACGATGGTCGCCGATATTCATCGCACACTGCATTATGGAGGCATCTTTATGTATCCGGCAGATTCGATGTTGCCCAATGGCAAGCTGAGGCTTGTCTACGAAGTAAACCCAATGGCATTTATCATTGAACAGGCAGGGGGCTTGGCATCGAATGGAACTCAGCGTATTCTTGAATTGGAACCTGAATCGTTGCATCAGCGATCGCAATGTTTTATGGGAAGCCCTGACGACGTTCTTGAACTTGAATCATTCATTAACAGTTCTCCGGAGTAGTTGTGTCACACCGCAGAGAATTTTTAACATCGGCGCTTGCAACCGGGCTGACGCTCAGCACCGGGTCGCCCCTTTCATTAATTGGTGCTCCCGTTCCCGCTCCAAAGCAAGACCATAAACTCCCACCGTTGCCATACGATTACAACGCATTGGAGCCGTATATCGATGAGCAGACGATGAGGCTGCATCATGATAAACACCATCAGGGATATGTAAACGGATTGAATAAAGCCGAAGAGATGCTCACCCAGGCTCGGAGCAGCGGAGACTATTCACTTGTGCAACATTGGAGCAGACAGGCTGCATTTCATGGAGGCGGACATTGGCTGCATTCCATGTTTTGGAAGGTGATGGCTCCTAATGGGAAGGGAGGGGGCGGAGAACCCTCGGGAGTCGTTATGGATGCCATAAAATCCGATTTTGGATCATTTGACGCATTTAAAAAACAATTTACCTCTGCAGCAAATGCCGTCGAGGGTAGCGGATGGGCATTGCTGTTGTACCGGATGGAGGACAAAAAACTCATTGTGTTACAGGCAGAAAACCAGCAAAAACTCTCGGTTTGGGGGGCCGTCCCAGTCCTTGGCATTGATGTGTGGGAACACGCTTATTACCTCAAATACCAAAATCGACGGCTCGATTACATCGAATCTTGGTGGAATGTTGTGAATTGGAAACAAATTGAATTGAATCTAAACGCATTGATCTAACGATTTCTCTTGTATCTTGCAGTGCCGGATTGTGGGCAGACCGCCAATTCGGTCGCGTTTGATGTTATTAATTCAGTGTGCTATCAACGTGAGACACGAAGGTCTGCTAAGGACTGTTGGTATGAATATTTATGTTGGCAATTTGCCGTACAACATGAACGATGCTGAACTCCGTTCAGTATTCGAGGAGTTTGGTACGGTCGACTCGGCTTCCGTTGTGAAGGATAAATTCACTGGACGCAGCCGTGGATTCGGCTTTGTAGAAATGTCTGACGGCGATGCCGGCACGCGTGCTATCGAAGCAACGAATGGTCGTAGTGTAGCAGGACGTAACCTTGTTGTTAACGAGGCTCGTCCGAGAGAAGAACGTCCTCGTTTCGACCGCGATCGCGGTGAAAGAGAACGCGGACCTCGCTATTGATTACAATCGACACCAGTAGTCAGAAAGCCACATCTTAGTTGATGTGGCTTTTTTATAAGCGGGCAGGGGATCCCGCACTGGATGGACATTTGGCTGAAACTCAATAATTAACTAGATAATCCTACACCTGGGATTTTCTTATTTGTCACGTTAAAAGGGACGGATATGAGGAAGTTGTATACTGCCTTGGTGATTACTGCTTTTTGTGTTTCAGTTTCTACCGCTCAGTACTCAAAAGGAAGAATATTTGCGGGTCCGATTGTTGGACTAACAGGCTATGAAACATCGCTTGGTTTCGGTGCAATGGGAGAATATGCCGTAAATGATAATTGGGGTGCAGGCCTCGGCTTTGGATACACTAACTTCTCGATTGATTTGCCTTTTACAGGTTTCGGGTCTGGAAGCAAATCCTATTATGATTATTCGCTTTTGAGTATCTCTGCCTTCGGGTCATATCATTTTATTCCCTATGAGACAATAGATCCCTTCGTTTCCGTTGGTTTGGGATACTACAAATGGAATGTTGAATATGTTCAAGAGGGTGGTAGTTCGGATTTCCCGGCTGGATTTGCGGCAGCTTATTCAAGTGGAATAGGTTTTGCATTAGCTGCCGGTGCCCGTTACCATTTTAACGATCTTATAGCAGCACGGCTCACTGTAGGTTTTCCCATTCTTCTCGGCTTAGGCGTTGATGTTGCATTCGGAGAACCTGCCGTGAAAAAAGAGGGAGATACAATTGTGCAACAAAAACCTGTTATTGCCGACACCGCTCCCCCAAAGAAATATCCACTTAATGTTGGAGTGTATATCAATGGAAAGGCAAGTATCAAGACAGAAGTAGCAAAAGGATGGAAGACGGGTCCTGTTTTTAATACTCCCCCTGATTTTGGAGTATCCATCATGGCACCGTTCGGCAAGGAGTCGACAGTAGGTTTCGGACTCGACCTTGGAAGTTCTTCGTATGGCTACATCATGAAGCCTGAAAGCAACGCCAACGATTCAAACACTGTTCAAGAGCGATTTCAATACTTTAACGTCTTCCCGCATTTGAATGTATCAGGATTTATCATCGGTGTCAATTGGGGATTCAAAACCAATTACACCTCATATTTTGTGAATGGAGACACGGCTTCGATGGTTGGTGAGTATATACCAACTGTTATTGTTGGCAAGGGAGACACTACGGAATTCACACCCGATCCTATTGGTCCAATGAACGACCCATCAAAATATGTGGCTGATATCATTGAAATTCGTATCGGCGGTTCAATCCCGATTGTCGATGCAGACATTGGCCGTCTTTCCTTAAACGTCATGGCCGGGTATACTTTAACCGGAATGTTCATTGATTACAGAAATTATATCGGATCGTACCCTCTTGTCCAGGATCCCAATGACTTCACGAAACTCAGAAGGGACGACCCAGAAGAAACCTTCAACCCAGTGATACCCTCGCTTTCCGTTGGTCTGCAGTGGTATTTCAAGATCGGCTTGTAACTCAATCCCACAGAATTCATAGCGGGGGCGGTAACCAGATTGGTTGCCGCCCCCGTATTTTTGGTGTCTTTGTCTCCACTCCTGAATCCAAGGTTAGTTTCATGCAGATGTTTGAAATGATACAGTCAATGGGGCACGAGCAGGTGGTTCTCTGCTCAGATCCTACGACGAAACTTCGTGGTGTGATTTGCATTCACAACACCTCGTTGGGTCCGTCTCTTGGCGGAACTCGAATGTGGAAATACAGCTCTGAAGAAGAAGCAATCACAGATGCACTGAGGCTGTCTCGAGGCATGACGTACAAAGCTGCTGTTTCGGGAGTTAATCTTGGCGGTGGCAAGGCTGTAATTATCGGAGACCCACGCATTGATAAAAACGAGGCTATGTTCCGCGCTTACGGTAGGATGGTAGAGTCGCTACGCGGACGGTATATCACTGCCGAAGATGTTGGCACCAGTGTTCGCGATATGGAGTGGATCCGCATGGAAACAAAATATGTGGCAGGTATCGGAGGCGTTGGTGGATCGGGCGACCCAAGCCCTGTAACTGCACTCGGCGTATACTCAGGCATGAAGGCTTCTGCAAAATTTGCATGGGGTTCCGATTCTCTGAAGGGTAAGAGGGTTGTTATTCAGGGGGCGGGCAACGTTGCTTCAAACCTGGCTGAACATTTGGCTAAAGAAGGTGCCCACGTCTTTGTTTCCGATATTTTTGAAGACAAGGCTCGGACTGTAGCTGAAAAGACAGGTGCAACGGTGATCTCGTCCGATGAAGTCTTTGCAACAGAATGCGATGTATTCTCTCCTAATGCCCTTGGTGCAATATTAAACGATGATACAATTCCGCAACTAACGTGTGCCATCGTTTGTGGAGGTGCCAATAACCAGCTTAAGGATGAACATAAACACGCCCAGATGATCCGTGAACGCAACATCATCTATGCTCCCGATTATGTTGTAAACTCAGGCGGTTTGATGAATGTGGCATCGGAGGTGGAAGGCTACGACAGAGCCAAGGTTATGCGACAAGCCGAAGGCATCTATGATATCACCATGAACATCCTCGTAACAGCTAAGGAGCGTAACATCCTCACAATTGATGCATCGAACGCAATTGCCGAGGAGCGGATTGAGAAGGTACGTCACGTCCATGGTACGTACATTGGCACACCAACAATTCGTGGCGTATAAAGACTGGGAGTACTGTGAAAAAACAAGACGCGGACAAATTTCCCGTCAGCCGGACAAAGGTTGTTAAAGGTACGCGCCATTTGGCTCGCGAAAAAATTTTACAGGTGCTTGCAGCTACCGCCGAGGGAGAAGTTTCGCTGGATGACGTCTTCCCGCACGTGTTCTTTAGACAGTTCACCTTTGATACGGATCAGCCTTCAGACAAAGAAGGACGAATACTACGTCAGGATGAAGTTTTTGAACTCGAAGCCGATATCCCAATTGAATGGTCACCTGAAGACCTTGAATACGCTACGCGGGTTTTACAAAAAACTGCAGAAATGCAGGAGCGAAGTCGGGTACTGATAGATAAGCATTCCAAGAACTGGGATTTGGAACGAATCGCCATGCTCGATCGGGTTCTAATGAATCTGGCTATTGCTGAACTTGTGGCCTGTGCTGATATTCCTATTAAGGTAACCATTAACGAGGTGATTGAACTTGCAAAGAGATATTCTACCGATAAGAGTGGAGTGTTCATCAACGGAATTCTCGATGCAGTGATTCATGAATTGACCGAGGAAGGATTAATTACAAAATCCGGACGCGGTTTGTTATAATTCGTTGAATAAAAGGAAGGATTGATCTAATGCGTCCCATTCTAATTACTCTACTTGTTGTTTGTTCGGTATCGCTGGCCTTTGCACAACCCCGATGGCAGTGGGTGAAAACGGGGATCGGTCCAGCCTTTGATGAGGGGCGTGCCATGGATATCGGACCCGATGGCGATCTTTTCACGATTGGAACCTTCTACGATTCAGTGAGTTTCGATGGCAGGGTTCTTCCGTCAATCGGTAGCTACGACATTTTTTCTGCGAGATATTCATCAGTCGGCACCCTCCGAGATTGGGATTCATATGGTTCGTTGTATAGCGACGATGCAAATTCTATCGCAGTTGATAAAAATGGCTATTATTATGTTTGCGGAATATTTAATACCGAAGCTTCGGTAGGTGGCAACATCATTACTGCAATAGATGATGGATACACAGATGACATTTTCCTGGCCAAGTTTGATAAATATGGAGTCATGAGCTGGGTAAAGGTTTTTGGTTCTGTGAATTACGACGACGATGTTCCCTATGTGGCGGTGGATTCGCTTGGTAATGTGTATTTGGCAGGGGGCTTTGGAACAACTGGTGTATTTGATTCAAAGACTGTAGAGAGCAAGGGAAAACTTGATATCTACCTTTCAAAAATTTCCGCTGCGGGAGATGTTATCTGGGTTCAATCGTTTGGTTGGAATGATAACGATGTTGCCAAATCCGTTGCCGTGAGTCCCAATGGCGATCGGATTTACATCGCTGGTACCTTTATAGGCAACGTTGACTTCGGCGCCAAACAAATCGCAAGTTTTGAAAATAAGCAAGATGTCTTCGTTCAGTCATTTAACGCAAATGGAGTTGTTCAATGGGCAGAACGTATCGGCTCTAATGTTCCTGATCGCAACGTGAACATCACGAGCGACAAGACTGGAGAGCTGATTATTACAGGTTCATTTTTTAGTACGACGTCATTCTTTTCACAACAAATTCAGGCCAACGGTGAGTTTTTCAGCGACATGTACCTGGCACGCGTGGGTAAGGATGGAGCCATCAGTGCGTTGTTCTCTTCCGGCGGGCCATATAGCGATGCTGGGTTAGCCGTTACCACAGATGCCAACGGTGCATTCTATGTAACAGGTTATTTCGATTCAACATCGGTTTTCGGAGGAACTGTTGTCTACTCTGCCGGCGGACGAGATGTATTTGTTGCCAGGTTCTTCCCCAATGGTATGCTCGAGTGGATTCGAACTGCAGGTGGTGTTTTTGATGATGAGGGCAGAGGGATTGCAGTTAGCCCCAGTGGAATTCCCTACGTCAGCGGTTTCATCGATACAGAAGCATGGTTCGGAGGCATTAAGGTGGAAGGCGACTTTACAGATCCCTTTTTGGCAGCGCTTGAATGCGGACCCGATACGCGTATGACTCCAGACCTTGATTCTATTACGATATGTGAGGGCTCAGACACGTCAATCGTCATTCGTTCGGGCTATCCATCCTATGTATGGAATGTTGGTGGCAACGTAGCTCAAACAGGTATTAAAAATAGATACAGACTCGATACACTGAGGGTAGGCACGTATCCGGTCTATGCAACAGTCACAGACTTCTACTCATGTTCTTTAATCTCAGATACAATTATCGTTAATGTAACCGAAGGTCTTCCCAAACCGGTAATTACACAGCTCGGCAACGATCTTACCACCAATGTATCTGACGTTAATTATCAATGGTATCTCGAAGGCAATCTAATTCCTGGAGCAACACAGTCGTTTGTGACTATTCAGGGAGAGGGCTTGTATCGTGTCTTTATTTACGATGGCAAAGGCTGTTCGCGATGGTCCGACAACTTCCTCGTTGGGAGCACAAGTGTAAACGAAAACGAACAACAAGTGATGATCTATCCAAATCCGTTTAGTAGTACTCTTACAGTCGTCGGATGGGAAGGGGCCTCCATCAGAATCACCGATTTGTTTGGCCGATTAGTTGCGCAAATTCAATCGTCAGCTCCTATTCAGCAGATTGCAGTTGAAGCATCGGCCGGCACATATTTTGTTTCTGTGCAGCGTGGACATCAGAGCATCGTGAGAATAGTTACTAGACAATAGACTGTTGCAGTCTTAGGAATTCTGCCGATACTCTGCATTGTATCCGGTGAGTTCCTTTCTCTGCCAAAACCGTTTCTTCATGAATTTGTCGAGGATATCTCTTGCTTCGTCAAGTGATACTTGTGTTGCATGTGAAAATTTCAATGCTTCAATAAATCCGAAATGGCTGAGCTGGTGTGCAATTTCTTCCTCGAACATCGTGTAGGCACGACGTCGCTTTTTCATTCCAACATAACAGAGAACGATGCCTGCAGATGTAAACACGCTGGCCAGTCCAAGATTTCCTTTCCATGCGTCGGAATTGCCAACAAGCGCTCCCACCATGATTAGGGAGCTAAATACTGCGAACATCATCATCAAACCGGCCAACATCAGAAAAATGCGATAATTCATAGCGTACAAGTTACCGCGTATTTTGGAAGTGGTTTTACCGGAGGTGGAATTGAAGAATCGAATTGACAAACTGAATTCATTAAAGCAAGAAGCGCAACTCGGCGGAGGGCAGGCAAGAATAGACGCACAGCATGCCAAGGGAAAGCTTACAGCCAGAGAACGACTCTCCGTTTTACTCGACGAAGGAACGTTCCGTGAATTCGATATGCTTGCAAGTGCCCAGTTCGCTGGTGGCGTAATCGGGGCACGAACAGAAATTGCCGCCCGGCCCCAGGCCTCGGATCGCAACCCGATAGCTGGATTTGGAAACGGGATTGCGGACCCTGAACTCCGAGAAAAACGGCTCCTCGGTCAGATTTTCAAGCCCGAAGGCCTGCTCGCGGCCGAACTGGCGGCGCAAGCC
>JAGVJW010000043.1 GCA_020050895.1 bacterium
GGATGCCATTGCACTGCAAGCAGGAATGGTTTGCCCCCTAACGAAGCATCTCCCCATTCGAATGCCTCAATGATACCATCGCGTGCGCGTGCACTTGGAGTGAAGACGTTTGCCAGATTGTCGATAGCCTGGTGATGCGCACTGTTTACAGTGCCTTCCATTGTTTTTGAAATTCTCCTGATGATTGATCCCGGTTCAATTTCTACATCATGAACCGAATCGTGTCCATCAGTCTTACCATGTTGAACTTCACTTTTGATCATTGAGGGTATGTCTGCAATGAGCGATCCTCCAAATGCCACATTCAGAATTTGAAATCCGCGGCAGATGCCCAGCACGGGGATGCGTTGCTCTATGGCTGCTCGTGCAACTGCAAGTTCCAATTCATCTCGGGTGTTGTCGACGTCCTGACAAACATCTGCCATTTCAGGTTTGCCATACCTATCCGGGTTGATGTCGGATCCACCGGTTAACACTAATCCTGAGCATTCTGATAGGCTCTGCAATGCATCCTGCGGACTGAGCGATATCAAATCAACAACTTCGACGTCGTTATCCGCTGCACGGAGCCAACGCTCATAGAGTTGGAACTTCACACTTCCGGATGCCTTACTGATTGCGATTTTCATGACTAATCCGATTTAGAATGTTATAATCAAACATCGATTCATTGTCAATAATTTTAGCTTCGATTGGTAAAACGCAGTACGTGACTCCGTGTGCTGTGAACATTGCATGGGCATGTGAAAGCTTGACGTCGTCCTTCTCCGTTGTTACAATTGCAGCGCCGTGCGCTTCAGCAGCCCTGATGACGTTAGTTACGTCAGTCTTCGTGTAAACATGGTGGTCTTTGAACACAAAACTGCGAACAACATTCAGGCCACACTCTTCGAGTGTCTGTTGAAATCGGTGAGGCTGGGCAATGGCACACATGCTTACAACTGGTGTGTTGATGCTTGTGGGACAATGTGCCTGGATCCGAGCGCTGCAGATGAATGAGTCTGGCGAAACGAATTGTTGCAGCGAAGCAGCTTCGACACTCTGATCCATAATAACGATAACATCAGCACGGTGCAACGACGTTAGTGGCTCGCGCAACCTGCCTGACGGCAAGAGGCGCGTATCGGAAAGCGTTGCTTTATCGACAAGGACTACGTCGGCATCTCGGTGCAAGGACCTGTGCTGAAATCCATCGTCAACCACAATCACATCGCACGGAAGAAAACCGGCCGCATGAACGGCAGCATCTACCTTGCTTTCGCCCACAACAACGGGTACGCCAAGCTTCTGTGCATGAAATGCCGCTTCATCACCTGATTCCCTTACCGAGGCAATAATATTTGAACCATCGTGCACCACAACCACGCCTCTTGAAGACCGCCTATAGCCTCTCATCACTATTGCAGGTTTATATCCATGTGCCTGCAACATCCTAACAATCATCTGAACAATAACCGTCTTGCCGGTTCCGCCAACCGTAAGATTCCCAACACTGATTACGGGTACAGTTACGCTGACAATCGGCTTCCTGTGTGCATCGTACTTCGCATTACGCTTGCGAATGATGCTCCCGTACAATTTCGACAGCGTACCCAGCATATCAGATCTCCCTAACAAAACACATCAGCATACTATGCTACCCAACGAATTCAACTGCTCTTGAATATCCTCAATTTTTTTATCGATCTGGTCTCGACCAAGATCCGAGCTAACACGAATTTCGTGCGACACATGCAGCGTAATGTGGGCAAACAATGCAGGAAGCATAAATCTGTCCCACGATTTGTCGAACACAATCGCTCTCGATGCAAATGCGCGCATCAAAACCACTGGCACTTGTGACCTCTGTGCAGCAACAACAACTCCGGGCTTGCATACGTGCCTGGGACCTCTTGGTCCGTCGGGAGTCATCATCACAATATGTTGGCTCAGCGCCGACACCACTTCCTGCAACGCTTCACTTCCTCCCTTCGATGACGAGCCCCTTATAACATTAAAACCCCAATCCATAAGAAGCCTTGCTAGATATGAACCATCGCGGCTCTCGCTCACCAAGGCTGTGGGCCCCCTGCCGCGCATTGCAAACCAAACCGGTAGCATTTCGCCATGCCAGAATGCTATGAGGCACGGACTTTCTGGAAGATGTCCTTCAATCCGAATCCACCATGTTGATGCCAGTATTCGGAGTAATATCGAGGCAAGTCGTTCAATCATGATACTACATCAGCCTAACAATTGCATCGGCAGCACGTGATGCAGCGCCAGAGTTTCCCAGCAACTGCCGTACCTGCGCCATTGCATCGGTCAGTTCGCGCCTGCGAGCGATGTTTGAAACCAGGTCTTCAATCTCTGAGACTAGGTTTTTTACAGTTACCTGTTGTTGGATGTACTCATGTACAACCTTACTATCAAGTAATAAATTCATCATCGTTACAGAATTAACATTTACTAGTCGTTTTGCAAGTAGGTACGACGTCAAGGACGTTTTATAGAACGAACCATAGGGTACTCCAATCAGGGTAGCTTCAAGCGTCGACGTACCTGCCTTCACCAGCCCAGCATAGCTCCTTCTCATTGCGGCGTGCGAATCGTGGACTATGTGAGCGCCAACATTAACGAATGGCTGCATAGCTTCATCGGAGAGCGACGGAGCCTTAGGAACAACGAAGGAAAATTCCGAACCACGGAAATGTTTAACAACGTCAACAAGCGGTGGTATGTGATGTTTAAGCTCATGCTCGCGCGATCCCGGAACCAGAACAATATTCTTTTCATGTGTGTCAGGCTGCGTTCGATCTCCATCAACCAATTCTTCCTGCGCCAACATATCCAGCAACGGATGCCCAACGTAAACGGTGTTAATACCAAATGCATCGAAATACTCCTTCTCAAACGGAAACACAACCAGAAGGGTGCTCACTACGCGTGCCAGTTCGCGTGCACGGTTGCGTCCCCAAGCCCACAGTTGCGGCGCGATATACCATGCAACGGGAACGAGTGCCTGTTTAGCAACAGCCGCCAATCTGATATTGAAGCCCGGATAATCGACGGGAATAAACAGATCCGGTTTACGGTGTTTAATCATTTGCTCACACGTGTTGAGCAAGGAGCGGAGGTAGCCAAAGCGTTTTGCGACCTCCCAAAAACCGGAGACGGCAACATCCTTTAAGTGTGCAACCGACCGTAGGCCTTGCATTTCCATGGCAGGTCCGCCGAAACCTTCAAACACTACGTCGGGTACACGTGCCCGCAGGGCTTCCATCAACCGTGCCGCATGGGCGTCCCCGGATGGATCACCAGCAGTGATCAGAATATTCATGGCACGCAATTTGGGTATATTGTCAGTTATGAAACGCTACCTTTTATTCATTGCCGCAATCAGTGTCGCCATTACTCCCTTGATTGGAGGGGGCACGGTTCGCGTATATCAACGTCCCAAGGCAGTCTTACTTGACAACGTTTCTGAGGCGTTGATTAAGAGAGTTCCACAGGGCGACGATTTAGTTCTTACCGTAAACAAGGGTGAGAACGTAACAGGCTACCGTATTCAGTGGTACAAAGATGGTCAGCCCCTTACCGGAGAGGACTCACAGGAGCTTCGCAGACCCATGGCTACGGAGGCCGAGAACGGAGAGTATACCGTTCAAATGTCGAGCCCCTGTGCAACGGTGATGAGCAAGCCCATAACAGTTATCGTGCAGCCACGTGAGTTTCTGATCAACACGCATCTGCCATCGGGCGAAGGTGTTGCGGGCTCTGGAGAATCGTACACGTCGCAGTTTGAGCTTAAGGCATGTCAGCCAAACCCAGTTACAGATAGAGCAACAATCACATTCATCACGCATGTCGAAGCTCAGGTAACCCTCAAGCTCGTGGACTTGAACGGCAATGTCGTTGCAACACTTGTCAACGACGTACTTCCCATCGGCGAGCACGACGTAACGATCAGCACATCGGAGCATCAGATGTCGAGCTCGATGTATTATTACGTTCTTACGGCGCCGGGATATACGGATACGAAGCCGTTGATGATTGTGAAGTAAATAACAACCGAACCTCCATGCCGGGTATTACGGATACCCGGCATCATGAAAAAATACCTCCATGCCGGGTATTACGGATAC
>JAGVJW010000153.1 GCA_020050895.1 bacterium
ACACTAAGGATGATCAACAGAATCCTTGTGTACGAAGAGGCTCCAACCGACGTGCCCGGACAGCAGGCACTTCCCCTGGATACCGAACCGACGTTACCGCAAGAAGAGGAGCGCAAGCCGTTCGAAATACCCAAAGGTTATTTCGATGGTTTGGTTGATGAGATCAACGATGAGTTGGAGAAATCCGATAGGCCATTTCGCATCGTGAAGATTGCAGGTGGATTTCAGTTTGCTACAACGCCGCAGCATGGACAGCTAGTTCAGAGGCTTGTTAAGGCGCGGAGCAGACGCAGGCTCACACAGGCTGCGCTTGAAACTTTGGCAATCATTGCATACCGTCAGCCGATCACGAAGGTAGAAGTTGACGCTATTCGCGGTGTTAACTCCGGTGAAGTGGTGAACTCATTGACTGAAAAGGGGCTGATAGCCATGGTTGGCCGCTCTGAAGCTCCGGGAAAACCATTGTTGTATGGAACGACGGATGAATTCTTCCGCGTCTTCGGCTTGAATGCACTTTCAGATCTTCCAAAGCTTCGCGAGATTGACGATCTGATGAAAACTGCAACGACGATTATTGATATCGATGACGCATTTACGATTAGCACAGATCACAGAACCTTACGAAGGCAGATTGCGCTGCTGCTGGAAGAACAGGAGCAGAGTGAAGAATTGCCGCGAGGACAGGAAGACGAGGAGACGCAGAGTGAGCGGGACGACGGGTTAGAGCGTGAAAATTAAATTATCGTATGCAAGGCTAACATGTGCTGGAAGACGAGTCTCAGTATCTGCATGCTTCAACTGGTGCGCTATGTGAGTGAGAAATGCAGTTTTAGGTTGTACGATGTTAATGATATTTAATGCTTCGTTTACGGTAAAGTGAGTTGGATGACGTTCCCATCTCAACCCATCGATTATGAGTACATCGAGGTCTTTGAGCAGTTCCATCGATGAGGGCGGAATGAAATTTGTGTCGGTACAATAGGCCATCCCGCCAATTCTGTATCCATTCACGCGCATTGCATGCCCATGCCGCATGGGAATCGGCAATATCTCGATATCGCCAATCACAAACGGATCGCTGTCGATTACGTGTGGCGCAATGCTAGGCACAGATGGTCCGCTTGGTTCAACAAGACCGAAAGCATAGGGGAAGGTAGATTTGAGAACGCCGATAGTTTCCTGAAGGGCATAAATGGGCATTGGCGCTTCCGATCTGAAATTGTACGGCCTTACATCGTCGAAGCCTCCAATATGATCGAAATGGTGATGCGTGAACACAACGCCGTGAAGATCGAGAACCATGTTACGCAGCATCTGCTGGCGGAAGTCCATCGAAGTGTCGATGACGAGCGTTGTTGTAGAGCTTCTCACCAGGAGGGAAGTTCGCAGACGCTTATCGCGGGGATCCGTGCTCATACATGTTGAGCACTCACAGGCAACACTGGGTACACCGGTTGATGTGCCGCTACCGAGGACAATAAATTCCATCACACATGCCGCTCTGCGTGATAAGAGCTTCGAACTAACGGACCCGATTCAACTATGCCGAAGCCCATGTCGAGTCCAACATTCTCATAATGCTTAAATTCATCAGGATGAACAAATCGGTCTACTGGGAGATGGTTCTTTGTTGGTTGCAGATACTGTCCCAAGGTCAGTACATCAACATGAACCTTGCTCAGTTCAGTCATAGTCTCTACAACTTCTTCCGGGCGTTCGCCGAGGCCCAGCATCATTCCTGTTTTTGTTCTCATTCCCAGGCGTTTGCTTTCTTCGAGGACAGCCAGAGACCAATGAAAGCGTCCCTGCGGCCGAACTCGCTTATACAATCTGGGCACAGTTTCGGTGTTGTGATTCAGGATGTCGGGGCAGGCATCGACGATGCGATGCAGATTGCTGAGATCACCTTTGAAATCGGGAATCAGCACTTCAATGGTTGTCGATGGTGAAGCACTTCGCACGGCACGGATTGTTTCAGCCCAGATCGTTGATCCACCATCTTTGAGTTCGTCTCTGTTAACGCTTGTGATTACGGCATGCACAAGATTCATGGAGACAACGGCATCGGCAACGCGGCGTGGCTCATCGAGGTCTATAGGAAGAGGTCTCCCTGTTTTAACGGCGCAAAACCCGCACGATCTAGTGCATGTGTCTCCGTGAATCATGAACGTTGCCGTTCCGGCATTCCAACATTCAGAAATATTCGGACATCGTGCCTCTTCGCAAACCGTGTGCAACGCTTTCGAGCGCATCATGCCTTTTAGCCGCGCATAGTCCTCTCCACCAGGCGCTCTAACCTTAAGCCACTCGGGTCTCCTTGCAGCAGCAGCCTTGCGTTCTTCGAGCACATTTAGCTCAAGCGTCATATACACAATTCCCTTTCATCAGACATTCAACCAATCAGACAATCTGAAATCACGAATTACCTATTTCAGCCCGGGATATAGCTTTTTAGTCATCACCCGAACGGCATTTAAATATGTTGTAGGTTTTTCGTAAAGATCTTTAGCTTGGTTCACAGCATCTGCCATTTTAAATTCAACGTCGTAGATATAAGCGTTCATCAGAACACGTTCTCCTCTGCGCAGGAAGTTCCCCTGCACAACCTTTGTAGCCCGAAGTTTCTCTACAGCCCGCCACACATCAGACTC
>JAGVJW010000063.1 GCA_020050895.1 bacterium
CAATCATATAAGTGTCCGCTAAAAGCTAACATGTTGTTGGAATAACCCGTCAGGATAGCCAACTCTGTTCAAAATCAACCCATGCGGCGGTGCCAACGCAGGCTGCAGTGACCGATCGCGGGATTCAAACGACGGTGCAATATCGGAAAGAGCAAATTTTCCGCGTGCAACTGCCATCATAGTACCGACAATTGAGCGGCACATTCCATATACGAATCGGTCCGATCGTATTCTGATGAGGTAACGATCGTTTTGTGATTCCACCCGACATATTTGAATGTTGCACTCATACTTTGGAGTGTCGGGATTTTGTTTCGAGAACGTTGTGAAATCATGCTTGCCTTCAAACTCGCGTGCAGCTTCACCAAGCATGTCGGGGGAAAAGGATAGATCGGGACACCAGCAGTAGTGACGCGAGAACACACTTCGTTCAGGCGAGATCAGGTAAACGTATTCACGCCATTCAGCTCGATACCTGGCGTGAAACTCTTCGTGAACGTGGACGGCATCGCGAACGCGTATGTCTGACGGCAAGCGTGAATTGAGAGCATGAGGAATTTTTTCTGTTGGAATCTGATGCGATCCAACACCAAGATGCATGTGGGCCACCTGTCCGCGGGCATGAACTCCTGTGTCGGTCCGGCCAGCGCCAACCACTGGTGTGCTTGTGCCAAAGGTTTGATGGGCAGCCCCCTCCACTACTTCCTGAATGCTGATGGCATTTGGTTGAATCTGCCATCCGGCATACAAGCTACCTTCATACTCGAGTAATAACGCGATATTCATCCCGGTTGCGAAAGTACCGGAGGAGGGATTTGAACCCCCGACACACGGATTATGATTCCGTTGCTCTAACCAACTGAGCTACTCCGGCAAACCACAAAGATACTATTCAACCTTATTGAGCTCGTCGCGGAGTCGGGCTGCTTTCTCGTAGTCTTCGGCCCTGATGGCATCTTCGAGCTCCTTCTCAAGCTTTTCACGGTAGGTAAGGGGCACGGGGGGTTCCACTTCTTCTTTGGCAGGAGGTATTACAGACCCTTCCTCTTCTTCGGCATCTTCTGCCTCTTCCTCACTCAGCGCTGTTTCCGACTGTTCTACGGCTGCCTCATCGAGAATTTCTTCGGCAACAAAAATCGGAACGCCGCAGCGTACGGCAATCGCTATTGCATCACTGGGTCGGGCATCGACTTCTAAATCAGAAAAATCAAAAATCAACGATGCGTAAAACGTGCCTTCCTTGAGCGAGTGGATGACAACTTCGCGCAACCGCCCACCGAGAGCCTCGATTACATTTCGTAACAAGTCATGCGTCATCGGACGTTGTGCATGTACGCCTTCAAGCTCGTTGGCAATCGCCTGTGCTTCCGGGACTCCGATGATTATTGGCATGCGGCGCGGACCATCACTTTCTTTAAGGATAAGTGCAAACGCTCCCTGCGACATGCCTCTGTCGGTTAAGCCGAATATGTCAACCTGCACCTTATTCATACTTGCTCGTCATTCAACCTGCAAAAACTTTTTTGTGCTACGATTCAATTTTAATGCCGTCCGGTGACGGCAGAAATCTTCGATGTGAGCTTGGGCAAAACTTCAAAAACATCGCCGACGATTCCGTAATCGGCAACCTTGAAAATAGGTGCTTCCTTGTCCTTGTTAATTGCTACGATGACCTTTGAGGTAGACATACCTGCAAGATGCTGAACGGCTCCACTAATGCCACAGGCAACATACATCGACGGGGCAACTGTCTTGCCGGTCTGACCAACCTGTTCCCTATGTGGTCTCCAGCCTGCGTCTACCACAGCACGCGAAGCGCCGACTGCAGCCCCGAGTGACCGTGCGAGTTCTTCAATTAGATGAAAATTTTCTGGACCCTTCAAGCCTCTGCCACCAGATACGATTACGTCGGCTTCTGCAACATCCATTGTGCCTTCATTCTGAGATGTGCGAATAACAACGCTTGTTCTCACATCTTTATCCGAAGCAAACGAAAACGTTTCCACGGCAACGGAAGTACGTTCTGTTTTCCTTGCAGTAAAAACATTTGGTCGAAGTGTTGCAACAACCACCGCTGTGTCGGGCTTCACACGGATCAACGCCTTACCGGCATAAATAGGTCTGACTGCTTCAACAGTTTCACCCGTCGGGATTAGTTCAATACAGTCTGCCAGTAGCCCTGCCTGTAGCCGCACAGCAATCCGCGGGGCAATATCCTTACCTGTGGCAGTGGCCGACATGATAACGACATTGGCGCCATTAGCGTGGGCAGCTTCAGATATAGCAACAGCCGCAAGGCTGTTTGAAAAATGCTCAATAAAATTATCGTTAATGTTAAGGCATCGTTGCAGACCGTATTCTCCTGCCGCGCTGAATGCTTCAGGTGTTCCGTTGAACATAATTCCGGTAATGCCTGAACCGTCAGCTAATGAACGTGCGGCAGTTAGTGCTTCACTCGACGACCGTTTGAGTCCATTTGAAGATGCTTCGAGATAGACGAGAATGTTCATAAGGTATCAATTGGATCAAATGATTTTTGCTTCTTCATGTAGCAGGCGAACAACTTCATCGAGTTCCTTATCTGATTCCCCAAAGATTCTATTTAATCGTTTTGTATCCGGCAATTTCATGTCAAGAACATCTACACGCCGAACTGCCGAAGACTTTGGATGCTCAGAAATAACTTTCGATTTAGCCTTCATAATATCAGGCAACTTTGGATAACGTGGATCATTTAAGCCCTTTTGCGCTGCGATTACACATGGCAGCGTTGCTGATACGGTTTCCTTGCCCCCTTCAATATCACGCTCAGCAGTAACAGAGTGATCTTCGATTGAGAGTGAAGACACCATCGAAATGTTTGGCCAGCCCAATAGTTCAGCAACCATCGATGGTACGGCAAATGAGTCGAAGTCAATGGACTGACGGCCGAAGAGAATTACGTCGGGCGACATAGACCGTGCAACATCTGCAATGCTCGATGCAACGATGTAGGAATCTAGACGCTCTTCGTCCTTGATGATTCCTGCAGAGTCCGATCCCATGGCAAGGGCTGTGCGCAAAATCTCCTTGGCACTTTCACCGCCAACAGTGAGGGTTGTAACAGTACCGCCGAATTTTTCACGTATTCGTAAACCTTCTTCAATGGCAAATTCATCATAGGGGTTGAGAATGAATTTGACTCCGTGAGGATTCATCGACTTGCCGTCGGGTCCGACGGCTATCTTAGTTGTGGTGTCGGGAACTTGCGAAATACAGACCAAAACGTTCATAGATGGTGGCTACCTGTCGCTATACATGTAATGATGTGAGTTGGCGCTTTTAAGCCGACAAAGATACGAGTTTGACTATCTCACGTAGCTCTGTTCAGGTACATGCCTGTCATGCTCTTTGCGTTCATTGCAACTTCTTCGGGCGTACCCTGTGCAACAATACACCCGCCGTTTTCGCCCCCTCCCGGACCCAGGTCGATGATATGATCTGCATGACGGATAACATCGAGATTGTGCTCAATAACCATCACGGTGTTTCCTCGGTCCACGAGCCTGTCGAGTAGTCTGAGGAGAATGTTGATGTCTTCGAAATGCAAACCTGTTGTTGGCTCGTCGAGAAGATAAAGAGTTTTACCAGTGCTCGTTTTCGACAACTCCGTTGCAAGCTTAACACGCTGCGCTTCGCCCCCTGAAAGAGTAGGGGCCTGCTGACCCAGGCGGATATATCCGAGGCCGACATCGTTGAGAGTTCCGAGCTTGTTTTTAATTCGTGGTATATCTTCGAAGAACTCATACGCTTCGCCGACGGTCATGTCGAGCACGTCTGCAATGGACCGCCCCTTGAACTTCACAACCAAGGTTTCTGCATTATATCGTTTCCCATTGCAGGTATCGCATAGAACATATACATCGGGAAGAAAACTCATTTCAATTCTGCGAATGCCTGCACCTTCA